>DAIMKA010000140.1:0-5594 GCA_036721955.1 Lachnospiraceae bacterium
GAAATGAGAAGGAAAGAACGTCAGTTTCATCAGCTTCGGTGTGCGGCGGCAGCGTTTGCGGCGCTTGCCATGGTGACCGGCTGCAGCTCCATGAAATTTCTTGCAACCGGGAAGGAATTCCGGAAGATCTGTGAGGACAACGGCCTCCAGGTACAGGATACCAGCGCTTCCCTGAAGGAGACGGGCTCTTATACGAGCCTTTCGGATTCGTATCTTGCAACGGATGAAGAGAACGGATATTCCGTGTGCTATGTCCGCTTCTCAGACAGCAAAGAGGCGCAGAGCTACTATGACAGCGTTGCGCAGCAGATGAACGGAACGGAATATACCGGACCGAATTACCAGGCCGAGGTGGAGACGGTGAATGACTCCTGCCGTGAGATTTATATGGAATCCGGACGGATCATTTACGCAGAGGGAGACGCCGCGGCGATTTCCGCCATTGAGGCGCAGCTGATCGGAACCTGGAATCAGGATCCGGTGAAGAAAACCGCGGCACAGGACCAGAAGGTCCCAGGATAAGACGTGGAGTCTGAGATGGTCCGCCTTTTGTGACGGGGGATACCGCCTTCGCGGATTTAGCCTCAGCGGAGGATAAGAATAACAGCAATATATGACGAATATTCTTGTATTTTCAAACTGGCAGTTCCTTGGCGTGTTTCTGCCAGTTTTTTTGATTGCATTTTATCTTGTGCCGGGCAGGTATCGGAACGCACTGCTGTTTCTCGGAAGTCTTGTGTTCTATGCGGCGGGAGGGGTTCTTGCGACCGTACTTTTGATCATCCTGACGGTTGTCAACTATCTGGCGGGAAGTGCACTCTGGGAGTCCGGAGAGAAGAAAAAGCTCCGGGCGATTGTCCTTCTGGATGCGGGCGTGCTGGTTGTCTGCAAGGTACTGGCCCTTCTCTCTCAGGAGCAGAAGACGGCCTTTTCCTTTGCGCTTCCGGTGGGGCTGTCCTTTTATCTTTTCAAGATGATTTCCTATCAGGCGGATCTCTTCCGCGGAGAGATCCGCAGCAAGCCGACCTTTGTGCAGGCGGCAGCGTATTTTACCATGTTCCCGCAGGTGACGCAGGGACCGATTATGCGCTACCGGGACGGATTCGCCGGGAAACTCAGCCGGAGAAGAGTGACGCCGGCCCTTTTCGAGGACGGGCTGGTTCTTCTGACCATCGGTTTTGCCATGAAGGTGCTGCTCGCGGACCGCATCGGCATCCTGTGGAATGAAATCTCCAAGATCGGATACGAGAGCATCTCGACGCCGCTTGCGTGGATGGGAGCGTATGGATATTCCTTTCAGCTGTTCTACGATTTCTGGGGCTATTCGCTGATGGCCGCCGGAATCGGAATGATGCTGGGGTTCCCCTTCGTAGAGAACTTCGCACACCCTTACGCGGCGGGGAGCATCGGAGAATTCTACCGACGCTGGCATGCGACGCTCGGACGCTGGTTTCGCGATTATATCTACATTCCCCTTGGCGGCAGCAGGAGAGGGACGGCCCGGACGATCTTCAATCTTCTGATCGTGTGGGCGCTGACGGGCTTCTGGCACGGCGGCACCCTCAATTATGTAGTCTGGGGACTTGTACTGGGACTTTTCATTGTCTCGGAAAAATATCTCCTGTCACGAAATGAGGGACTTCTCCGGATTCTGGGGCGCATTCATGTGCTGATTGTCATTCCGCTCACGTGGGTGATTTTCGCCATTCCGAAGATGGGGGATATCGGAACATATTTTACGCGCCTGTTCCCGTTTTTCGGGAGCGGCGAAGCGGTGAACAGCGGCGACTTTCTGAAGTATCTCGGCATCTACTGGCCGTTCTTTGCGGTTTCAGCGGCATTGTGCGTGCCGGCGGTGTTCAAGGCCGTGATCCGCTGCCGCAGAAAGCCGTGGATGACGGCGCTTCTGACGGTGCTGTTCTGGGTCAGTATGTATTACAGCATCCATTCGGCGGGAAACCGCTTCATGTATTTCAGCTATTAAGATATCGTCATTGGTCAGGAAATCGTGAGTTTTCTTAATGAAAATCCATGATGCCGGGCCAGGACCCTTTCAGGGGCCCGGCCGCACGGCGGTTTCCAATATCAATATGTTCGTAAGCGGTCCGTTGATTACAGGATATTTTGTGTATCGGGACCAGGCGGGAGCAGGTTTTACTTGAGAAGCGAAAGGAAAGGAACAAGAACAGAACAGGGAAGACACGGAAGGCTTGCGCAGAGCCTTCGGCAGATGCCGCTGCTGGCGGCGCTTCTGGTGACGACGGTGCCGTTTCTCCTGTTCCTGCACGGCAGGACGGCGGCAGGACCGGAGAGTGCGGGGCAGGCGGGCCTTCAGGAAGAAAGCGCTGCGCCGGAAACGGCAGGCGGGGAGAGCACTTCCAGGGATGGTTCCGCGGATGCTCTTCCCGGCTTCGAAAAGATTCCGGAGGACGCGAAGCCAGAGCAGGAGGAGACGGCACCGGTACCCTGTGAGATTCCGGACGGAGTGAACAATCCGGTTGCTCCTGCAACGGATTACGGGAATACGAACACTGCGTATCAGGCACCAGCGGGAACGGTGTTCGAGACCGCAACGAGCGGGATGTTCGCGCCGGACGGAACGTATTATTATCTGCAGAGCGTGCCGGACGATTCGTATTTCTCCGATGCGCTGTTCATCGGGGATTCCCGGACGGACGGATTCCGGGATTACAGCTCCCTGAAGGATATTGCGAGCTTCTGGGCGAAGGAATCGCTGTCGGTTTACAACGTACTGGACAAGAGTCTTCCCCTGTATACACATGGCGTCTGGGAGGATTCTCAGACGCTGCAGGAGGTTCTGGACAATCACTCCTACGGCAAGGTCTATGTCTCCATGGGAATCAATGAAATCGGCATGCCGACGACTGTGAACTATGTGGAGAAATACAAGGCTCTTCTGGAAATGATCCGGCAGACGGAGCCGGATGCGATCATCTACATTGAGGGAAACATGCATGTCAGCAAGGCATTTTCTTCCTCGGATCCGGTGACGAACAATGTCAATCTGGTGGAGCGGAATGCGGCGATTGCGACGCTGGCCAACGGAAGAGATATTTTCTATCTGGACATGAACCCGGCGGTCTGCGACGAGAACGGGGACCTTCGCGAGGAGCTCACGGGGGACGGTGTTCATCTGAAGGCGTCCGCCTATGAGCTTTGGGCGGATTTCCTGCGGAAGAATGCGATTGTCAAAGAGACGGATACCGGTGCCGCTGCGGGGACAGACTCTGCCGGAGATGCCGCGGGTACAGAAGCCGTGACGAATGCAGGATCTGCCGCGGACACGGAGGGCGGCGTATGACAACGGTCGGATCTGTTTCAAAAACGGACATGACGGAATTTCTGGCGGGGAGCCGGCTGTGGGCAGATGCAGATTGGTCATAACATAAAGCAAGAGGAAGGGTTCTGTTCGGAACTCTTCCTCTTGTTTTTTAATCAAGCCAGGTAAGCCGCCCCTCTTCGAAGCCGTGGATGCCGAGGCCGGGATCGTCACTGACGGTGATGTCCTTCTCATGGAAAACGGCACCGCCGAGAATCGGATCCTCGCGGCACAGAACCGGTCCGTCCAGATCGATGCGGGTGATGATCTGCTTCGCGCAGGCCAGCTCAACCGCGGCATTGACGGAAACCTTGGCTTCCAGCATGCAGCCGAGCATGCACTCCATGCCGTAGACCTCCGCGGCAGCGAGAATCTTCTGTGCGTTGTACAGACCGCCGCACTTCATCAGCTTGATGTTGATCATATCCGCGGCGTGGTGCTGCATGATGCGGAGTGCGTCCTCCGGGCTGAAAACAGCCTCATCCGCCAGAACCGGAACAAAGCTGTTCTCGGTGACATATTTCAGACCGTCGAAATCGGTTCCCTTGACCGGCTGCTCCACGAGCTCCAGCCCGAGGCCCTTTTCCTCCATCTGGTCCAGGATGCGGACGGCCTGCTTCGGTGTCCATGCCTGGTTGGCATCAATCCGGATCCGGATATCGGGACCTGCGGCCTCGCGTACCGCGGCGAGGCGGGCGACATCCAGGGAGGGATCAATGCCGACCTTTGTTTTCAGCGTGTCATATCCGCGGGCAACGGCATCGCGGGCATCGCGGGCCATTTCCTCCGGAGAATTGACGCTGATGGTGATGTCTGTGGTGATGGTTTTCCTGGCACCGCCGAGAAGCTTGTAGACCGGAATCCGGTAGAGCTGGCCGTACAGATCGTACAGCGCCATATCCACCGCGGCCTTGGCGGAGGTGTTGTGGACCACGGCACTCTGAACCGTCTGAATCACATCCTCGAAGCAGTCAATGTCCCGGCCGATGAGCCCGGGGGCAATGTGATCGCGGATGGCGCCTATAATGGCACCCGTGGTATCGCCGGTAATGACGCCGGTCGGCGGCGCCTCTCCGTAGCCCTTTTCCCCGGTATCGGTGAGAATTTCTACAATGACGTCATTGACGGCATCCACGCGGCGCAGCGCGGTTTTGAACGGTACGCGCAGCGGGACGGAAATGGTGCCGAGCTTTACCTCAGTAATTTTCATGGCGGAGTCTGTCCTTTCCAAGTGGTCTTGTGTTCGCGGCTTCTGCGAAGGCGGTATGCTTCACGGATCCATGGCTTCTGTCTGCGGCACAGATCGATCCCTTCTCAAAGCAGCCTGCGGCGAACAGTATCGTTTTGTGTAAGCAATATCATAGCACAGCACAGGGAAGTATTGTCACCCGGAGAAGAGATGAATTATGATAATCGGGTGGCCGGAATCCCGGCCATGCGGATTTTCTCAAATAATGAAGCGGCAGACAGCGGAAGCGGACAGAAACAGAATGAGCAAATGAAAAAAGAACAGCGTGAACAGAAAAACAACATCAGAGGCAGCATCCTGCCGGTACTTCTCGATATGGGAGAAGCTCTCCTCGGGAGCGGTGCGGAGATCTACCGGGCAGAGGATACCTTAAGCCGGATGGGATATGCGTATGGTGCCGCGGCGATGAATGTTTTCGTGATCCCGTCGAGCATTGTCATTACGATGGAAATGCCGGATGGAGAGATGCTGACGCAGACACGCCGGGTCCGGACGGCGAACGCCAATGATTTCACAAGGCTGGATGAGATCAATGAGCTCAGCCGCGATTACTGCAGGAGTCCCTTCCCTGTGGAGGAGCTGCAGGAGAGACTTCGGAAGATCACCGGGCAGAAGGTCAGCCGGATGGAACTGCTCGTCGGCTTTATGATCGCGGCGGGAGCATTTGCGGTATTCTTCGGCGGGACGGCGCAGGACGGTGTGATCTCGGCCCTGGGCGGACTCCTGATCTGGGGACTGCAGGTGTACTTCGCTCCGATCTGTATGAATGACACGGTATATACGTTCCTGGCTTCCTTCCTGATGGGGCTGCTGGTCAGCGTGGCGGGGCGGATTTTCCCCGGCCTCCATGTGGATCAGGTCATGATCGGCGACATCATGCTGCTGATTCCCGGCATTATGATCACCAACGCGATTCGTGATTTCCTTCTGGGGGATACGATTTCCGGTGCCCTGCGGCTGAGCCAGGCGGTGCTGCTCGCGGGGATTCTCGTGCTCGGGGTGATG
>DAIMKA010000141.1:0-5570 GCA_036721955.1 Lachnospiraceae bacterium
ATTCTCTCCTGGCTTCTCGAACCGTACCTCGGCTCTTCCGAGGAGATGTGGAGAAATTACCGCACCTGCACGCAGACGGATACCGTTTTCGTCGGCACCTCGCTGTGCCTGCAGGGCATCAATCCCGCGGTACTGGATGAAACGCATGCGGGACATTCCTACAACATGGCAACCAACATGCAGTCGCTCGCCAATTCGCGCGATGCCATTCAGACTGCCATCCGCGAGGATCATATCCGGAATGCATTTCTCGTCATCGACCACGAGATTCTGGATCTCGACCGGAGTGACAACTTCCGCGCGGATCAGAGCTACTGGCATGCCAAAGCCATCACCGAGCCCGGCATCCGGAAGCGACTCGCCGATGATCTCACGTTCATGACCTCGCCGTCCTTCTTCGGAAAACCGGCGAGTCTGACGTACCTGACTCCCTGGGTCTACAACCGGACCGCCAGCCTCTCCCTGAATCTGAAGGAGAAGCTCTCCGGGAGCCTCCTTGACACCGAAGGACATCGAACCGCGCAGGGCTTTCTTCCTTCTCAGGAGGTATTAAGTCCTGACCTTTCCTTCATCACCTGGGACGAAGCGGCGGAATGGGATCAGACCGCCGTCTCCCTTCAGGACCTTTCCATCTCCGCAGAGAATGTGAAGGAACTGGAAAACCTCCGCGACCTCTGCACAGAAAATCATGTGACACTGACCGTAATCGTCGTTCCCTATCCCAACTGGCTCAGTGTGTACCGGCTGGACGAATACCTTGCTGCCGACCGCCGGATCGCCGGAATCTTTGCAGAAGACGGCTTTGATTTCTATGACTTCAACCTGATTCTGCCGGAGTACTTCGATCCCTCCGGCAATGAGAATTACAGCGACGTGGGGCACATGAACGAAAAAGGAGCGGACCGCTTCTCCTCCTTCCTCGGTACATTTCTGAATGCCCGGGAAAGCGGTGAAGATGTCCGCTCATGGTTCCGCGAATATTAATGAAAAGCATCATCCGATATTTTCTGGTGCGCGAGGAAATGTCATCAAACACTTCCGAGTATCAACCCCCACACCGGGAGCGTGACCACCGACAGTGCCGTCGTGAAGACAACGCACTTCGCGGCAGAGTCCTCATCCGCGCCGTACTTGGCGGCAAGGAGCGAGGTGGTGGAGCCCGCCGGCATCGCGGCAAGGAAAACCGACACCCCGGTGATCAGAGGATCCACATGCAGCCACAGGCAGGGCAGCCAGACAATGAGCGGGATCACCACGAGCCTCAGCAGGGCAAAATAGATCTGCTTGCCCGTTGCGATTGTCTTCCAGTCCACATCCGACAGAATGGTCCCGATGTACACCATCGTCATCGCCGTCGTGCAGGCAGAGAGCGCAGACACGGTTTTATCCAGGAAGCCGGGAAGCGGAATTCCTGTCAGCATCAGAAACATTCCGATGTAAACCGCGATCATGCACGGATGCACCAGCACCTTTTTCAGAAGTCCCTTCCGGTTGGATTCGTGATTAAAATACGACACTCCCGCCGTCCACATGACAATCCGCTGCGGAATCAGGTAAATCGAGGCATACAGAAGGCCCAGATCCCCGAACACCGCCTCCGTCAGAGGATTTCCCATGAAGCCTGCGTTGGAGCAGACCGTCGCATACTGATAAACCTGCTTCTCCCCGTCATTCATCATTCGATAGCAGACGTATCCCATCACGGTGCACAGCACCTGGATCAGAACCGCAATGAGAAGGACCTGTCCCAGCGCACTGCCGATCCCGTCAATGCTCCCCGCCTCATTGATAAAGGCCCGCACAATATTGCACGGCAGAATGACATACAGAATCAGATCCGTCAGGCATTTTCTTCCTTCCTTTGTCACGATGCCGATGCGCCGGATCACAAGTCCCGTCAGCATGAGGAGCAGCATCTCTCCCATCAGCTGCAGCATTTGCGTAATCATATTCTCAATGTTCCTTCCTCAGAATTTTCTTTTTCCTCCGCGTTTTCTTTTTCATCATGGAATTCACGAAGCGCGGCTTCCATAAGAAACGCAAAGCCTGCCCGTTTCCGGGAAGGCTTTTTCGCGGTCATGTATTCACTTCTTACTGCAGAAACTCCTCGATTCGTTTCAGACCCTCGCGGATTCTCGCCTCATCCGTTGCGAAGCTGAACCGGACGAAATCGCCGCAGTGACTTCCGAGGCAGATTGCAGGAACGGTCGCCACGTATTTCTCATACAGGAGCTTTTCCGCGAATTCCTCGCCGGTCATGCCGGTTTTGCTGACGTTCACCATGATGTAGAAGGCTCCGCGCGGCGCGATGTAGGAGAGCTTCGGGATGCGGTCCAGCCCCTCCATCATGAGCTTGCGTCGCTTGGTAAACTCCGTATGCATCTCTTCGACCTCTTTCATGGTCTCCGGAAGATTCATGGCCGCAGCCGCTCCCTCCTGGATAAAGGTCGTGATAGACGTCGTGACATACTGATGATGCTTCACCAGAACCGGCATCAGCTTCGCAGGGCCGGTCACATAGCCGAGTCTCCAGCCCGTCATTGCGTAGGTCTTCGAGAATCCGTTGACAATCAGGCTTCTCTCCTTCATGCCCGGGAACGAAGCCACAGAATAGAACTGCGCCCCGTCATAGGTCAGGCTGCTGTACATCTCATCGGAAAGGATCAGGAAATTGTGTTTCACGGCAAGCCTGCACAGCTGCGCCAGCTGCTCCTTGCTGTACACGACACCGGTCGGATTGTTCGGGGAGTTCAGCACCAGGAGCTTGGTTTTCTCTGTGATAACCGCTTCGACATCCGCGATGCTGATCTCGAATCCGTTCTCCGGCTTTAAGTTGACATCAATGACCTTTCCGCCGCATTCCTTCACCAGCGCCTCATAATTGATGAAGGCCGGCTTGAAGATAATGACCTCATCGCCGGGATCCACCACGGAGCAGATGCAGTCATTCAGTCCCTCTGCACCGCCGCAGGTGATCAGGATTTCCGTCGCGGGATCATAGGAAACGCCCGTATCCTTCTGCACCTTTTCCGCGACTGCCTTCCGCAGGGACAGCTGGCCCCAGTTGGCCGGGTAGTGCGTCATATGCGCATTCAGTGCCTTAATGGTCTCCTGCGTGATCGGCTCCGGCGTATTGAAGCTCGGCTCCCCGGCGCTGAACGGAATGACATCGTGGCCTTCCGCCCGAAGCGCAGCGGCCTTGTTCATAATCGTACGGATTCCGGAAACCGGAACATCCTCCAGATGCTTTGCACCAGTAAGCAAATCAAAATCCTGTTTCATCACATATCCTCTCTATTTTCTTTTATTTGTCCGCCCCAAACGGGCTCTTTTGCTTCCAGAATACTCTTCACACTGCCGGATTTTCTTTCTTCCGCGAAATCCATGCGTGTCAAAAGCGGAAACTGGATGATATGGCGAAAAAACTTTCCCATCAGACCGTGCTCGTCGCAGGCTCCTTCTCTCCGACAGCCTCTCCGGCTTTTCCAGGCAGCTTTGTAAAGGACTTCTCCGCAAGCTTCCGGTCCGAGTAGAAAATGCCGAATCCCGTCAGTGCGCAGATCATGGCGGCAACCGGTGCCAGATAACTCATGAATGCGTAGGGCAGATACTGCAGATAGGTGACACCCAGAACTCCGCAGAAGTAAATGCTGGAAGTATGCCACGGATACAGCACCGCGCCGACGGTTCCGCAGTCTTCCATCGTCCGGGACAGGACCTCCGGAGCCACTCCCTTTTCCTTATATACAGGGGCCATAATCTTGCCGGTCAGAACGTGATCCATTGCCATCGTGCAGCCGATCATGCCGCATGCATAAGAGACAATCAGGGTAGAGCCGACCAGCTGCGGGATGCTGCGAATCTTGGAAACCACCGGATCGGTCAGATGACGAAGGACGCCGAGGCTCTCCAGTGCACCGCCGAGACCTACAGCGAAGATCATGACATATGCCGTAGAGCTCATGGAGGTAATGCCGCCTCTGTTCAGAAGCTTGTCAATCAGTTCGCTTCCGGACTCAATGGTAAATCCGTTGTAAGCAATCCCCAGCATATCCACCAGGTTCTGTCCCTGCAGCGGGATTGCGACAACGAGACCCGCAATGCCGCCAAGAAGAATGGCAGGAACCGCATCCACCTTGAACAGAAGAAGTACAATGACAACCGCAACCGGAATCATGGTAAGCGGGGAAATGCTGAAGTTCGCACGAATTCCCTCACAGGTCTCATTGATCAGCGTAGGATCATAATTGGCGCCGCCATAGCGGAATCCGAGAATCGTAAACAGAACCGCACTGGCAAGATAGGTAGGAATCGTCGTGTAGAGCATGGACCGGATGTGCTTGAACAGATCGCCGCCTGCCATTGCAGGAGCCATGTTCGTCGTATCCGAGAAGGGTGACAGCTTGTCACCGAAAAGTGCGCCGCACAGAACCGCACCGGCCGTCATTCCTGCCGGAATTCCCATTGCCTCTCCGATTGCCATCATTGCGATTCCCGCAGATCCGGCGCTGCCGTAAGAAGTACCGGTTGCCAATGCAAGGAGTGAGCAGATGATCAGTGCGCACAGAAGGAAGAACTGCGGATTGATCAGCCGGAGTCCGATGTAAATGATCGTCGGAATCGTTCCGGATGCGATCCAGGTGCCGACCATCACGCCGACCACCAGAAGGATCATGATCGCTCCCAGCGCGGAGCGGATTGCGTCGAACATTGCCGTCTGGACCTTTCCGAAGTCAATCTTCCGGATCTTGCAGAATCCGAAAATAATGGCCCAGGTGCAGAGCATCGGAACGGCAAGGCTTGCGCCGCTCCTGACGCAGATCACCAGCCATGCGATGACGACTGCCATCAGCACCAGCGACTCTGCAAGGGTTGCCTGTGTTCGAAGTTTTGTTTCCCTGGTTTCCTGTTTCTGTGTACTCATTTGTATGCTCCTTCCTCCGCTTTTCCTTCCGGAAGGACCATCCAAATGGCTGCGCAGACGGCACCTTCCGGTAAGGAAAGCGCCATTGCTTTCATACTCTGTTCTGATTGATTCTGTTCCTGAAGATACGCTTCAGCTCATATGCTCACAGCTTCCGGACAGGTTCAAGCCGCATCGGCTGCAAGTCCGGAATAATGTTCCTCAGGCCCTATAAACTTCCCTCTCGCATTCTCCTGTGGTTTCGAATTCGATCAGGCTCTCCAGTGAGAGGCGGATCAGATTGGAGACGCTGGTCTGTGTGAAGAACGCCACATGCGGGGTCAGGATCACATCGTCCCGCGACAGGAGCTCCTTCAACACCGGGTCCTCAATTTCCTTCCCGGTCAGGTCCATCCGGATGAACTGAGCTTCCTTATCGTAAACATCGCTGGCAAAGCCTGCAATTTTCCCGGATTTGAGACCGTCCAGAACAGCCTCAAAATCAACGAGTCCGCCTCTTGCGGTATTGACGAGGTAAACGCCGTCCTTCATCTTCGCGATCGTCTCGCGGTTGACCATCTGCCTTGTTGCGTCGTTCAGCACGCAGTGGAAAAACAGAAGATCCGATTTCCGGAACACCTCATCCTGCGTCGTGTAAGTCACGTAA
>DAIMKA010000142.1:0-1083 GCA_036721955.1 Lachnospiraceae bacterium
AAGGTAAATCACGAGAAGGTACAGACAGACCGGAACGGGAAGAAGTATCAGATCCTCGCGCCGATCAAGTGAAGAGGGAGGTTCAGAATGAATGAGAACAGTTTTTCCTTTGTTGTTTACATGATCCATGCCTGTGCGGATCGCTGGAAGGTCTCTCCCTCCCGGGCTTATCAGGCGTTGAAAAAGAGCGGATGCCTTGATCAATACCTTGTTCCTAATTATGACATTCTGCATACGCAGAGTACAAATTATGTGGTGCAGGATATCGAGGATTACCTGAAGGATCGGGAGGTGACCGTATGATCGTTTATCATGGATCAAATGTGGTTGTGGATATGTACCATAACGGCATTTGGGACAAATCGCGGGCTTTGAAAGAGATTCGGGTGTATCCGACATATGATCAGATTGCATTTATCACGCAGGCTGCAGTGGAGGGACTCCTGACATTCCGGTCTTCGCAGGAGGTAGATGTATGAATGGGGATACATTGGAGAACTATTATCAGGAAGGGCTGGAAGAGCGGCTGATTTCGCATCTCGCTAAAGTGAAAAATCTGACATTGGAGCAAGCAATGGATATTTATTACCAGAGCCGTCTGGCACAGAAAATTCATGATGGTGTAGATGACGTTCAGTACCTTGATTACAAGGTGCTGGTGCAGATCCTTTTGGATACGGAACCAGAGCTATTTGTGAAAGCACCGGAACCACAAAAGCAATAAGATGTAATCATCTGTCGGATTCAGGCGGCTGGGAGGATATACATGGAAGAATTGAATCTCTCTGAAATAGAGAAAAAAATTAATGCTGTCTTTGAGTCCGGAGAGAGGACCATTCCGCACTGCGGCGGGCATGAAGTTGCTGGACAGCATGTACCTGAAAAAATGAAAACTTACCGGTCTTTCTCTCCTGAAAAAATAGTATAAGAAAAGCACCTTCGAAGAGATGCTTTTGCTTAATGATTAGATGATTCCCTTAAAAGTACAATGCAAATAAGGGAAAGGTAAAACTTCAAATGAGTTGGAAGATTTTTTACTAAAATTAAGAAGAGATTTCATTTGGCAAAGAAAAAAGATGAGCT
>DAIMKA010000142.1:1093-5539 GCA_036721955.1 Lachnospiraceae bacterium
TATTCTAAGAGCGTTTCCGGAGTTTCTTTTGGACTATCAGAAGGAGGCATTCTGGAAAAGTAAGGTGAAGAAAACACATAATCAACGCGGGATTTGTAATAAGAGAGGCTAAGTGCAATGTTGCTACAGGGTGTGTACGGGGCACCATCAAAAGTAAAAGGAGATCATCGATGAGAAAAATACTGATCGTCATTGATATGCAGAATGACTTTATTGACGGCTCGCTGGGAACGAAGGAAGCTGCAGCCATCGTTCCGGCGGTGTTGGAGAAGATCCGGTCGTTTGATCCGGAGGATGTTTTTGCCACACGCGATACCCATCCGGAGAATTATCTTCAGACCCAGGAGGGAAGGAACCTGCCGGTGGAGCACTGCATCAAAGGGAGCACAGGCTGGCAGATCCGGCCGGAGATTGCAGAACGGATTCGGGATGATCATGTTTTTGACAAGGAGACGTTCGGTTCTGTGGAGATGGCGGAGTATTTCCGGAATCGGAATCAGAAAGAAGAATTCGAACTGGAACTGATCGGCCTCTGCACGGATATCTGCGTGGTCAGCAACGCATTGTTATTGAAGGCATATATGCCGGAGGTGAAGATTTCCGTTGATCCTGCGTGCTGCGCGGGTGTTACACCGGAGAAGCATGAGGCGGCGCTGGAGACAATGCGGTCGTGTCAGATACAGGTGGAGTGAAGGAGCGGACAGAAAAAGAGTTAAGACCGGAGAAACTGCAGGAAAAGTCATGATTTGTGATGGATCCCCCTGTTTTCATGCCGCGAGGCATGGAAATGGGGGATTTTTCCGTGCCGTAACCGTCTGCTTCTTGACAGCGGTGATCGTTGAAAATAAAATAATAATGTTTATTGATAAATGTATTTATTTTATTGAGGTGGAAGGATGCCGGCAAAGAAGCAGATTACAAGAGAGATGATTCTGAATGCTGCACTGAAACTGCTGAAGGAGCAGGGCTATGAGGCCGTGAACATCAAACAGCTCGCGAAAGAGCTGGGGTGTTCCACACAGCCGGTCTATCTGTCATTTTCGGGAATGGAGGAGCTGCGAAAGGAGCTGGTTCCCGCGGCAGCAGCGGAATTTGAACAGTACATGAAGAGCGGCAGCACGGACGGCATCGTCCGGCTGTATGGCATGAGATACATTTCTTTTGCCCGGGAAGAGCCGCGGCTTTTCTGTTTCCTGTTCATGCGCTCCAATGCCTTTACGGAAATCAGGCAGGCCATCCTTCCCCTGATCGAGAGATCCATTGAGGAACTGATGTCGGTTTATCACATCAGCCACGAGGCTGCGGATTTCCTGCATGACCAGCTGTGGATGCATGCACACGGCATCGCGTCCATGATCGCAACGGATTTCTGCGACTGGGACATGGAGAAGGTCGAAAGAATGCTTCATGACTGCAGGGAGTCCTTTACGAGAGAATATGAGGCGTGAGATGTTTACGGGCAGGGATCTGCGGAACCTGATCCTTCCGCTTTTCATCGAGCAGTTTCTGCTCATGTTCGTCGGTATCGCGGACACGTTTGTGGTCAGCTTTTCCAGCGAGGCGGCCGTTTCCGGCGTGTCGCTGGTCACGTCGTTCAATACGGTACTGATCTTTCTGTTTACGGCGCTGTCATCCGGGGGCGCGGTCATCATCAGCCAGTACATCGGGAGCAGGAATGAGCAAAAAGCCTCCGCCTCCTCCGGTCAGCTTCTGATGATCTCGGCGGTGATTTCCGTGGCGCTGGCGGCTTTGATTCTGGCGTTTCATACGCAGCTTCTGCGGCTTTTGTTCGGAAAGATCGAAGAGGATGTGATGGCGGCCTGCGAGTCGTATCTTCGGATTACGACGCTTTCCCTTCCGTTCCTGGCCGTTTATGATGCGGGGGCAGCGCTGTGCCGCAGCATCGGGAAAACCAATGTGACCATGAATATTTCCATTGTTGCCAATGTCATCAATGTCATCGGCAACTGCGTGGGAGTCTTTGCCCTGGGGCTGGGAGCGGCAGGCGTGGCCTGGCCGTCGCTGATTTCCCGGCTGCTGTCTGCCGTCGCGGTTACGGTTTACTGCTTCCGGAAGAAGAACCCCGTGAGGTACCGGGTGGCGGATGTTTTTGCCTGGGACGGGAGCCTTCTGAAAAAGATCATGGGAATCGCACTGCCGAACGGCGTGGAGAACGGCGTACATCAGCTGGTAAAGGTCGCACTTTCCAGCATGGTGGCGCTGTTCGGAACCTGGCAGATCGCGGCAAACGGTGTGGCGCAGAGCATCTGGTCGCTGGCGTCCATCATGGGACTTGCGATGGCACCGGTTTATACGACGGTGATCGGGCAGTGCATGGGGGCTCGGGACATTGATGCGGCCAACTTTTATTTCAAAAAGCTTAATAAAATCACGCTGGTTCTGTCCATTCTGTGGAATGCACTGATTTTCGCGGCCACGCCGCTGATCGTCCGGTACTCTGCGATTTCGCCGGAAGCGAAGGACCTGGTGATCTGGCTGGTTCTGATCAACAATATCTTTAACGGCCTGGCCTATCCGTTTGCGGGATCCTTGGGAAACGGACTGCGGGCCGCCGGAGATGTGAAGTTCACCATGACTGTGTCCATCTCGCTGACCATCGGGGCACGGCTGTTCTTCTCGGCACTGTTCGGCCTGTGGCTTGGCTGGGGCGCCATCGGTGTGGCAATCGGCATGAGCATCGACCTTGTTTTCCGCGGGGCTGTTTTCCTCTGGAGACTGAAATCACAGAAGTGGACGCAGTTCCGGGTAATTTGACCGCGGTTTTGTACCTGCAGGAAAAAATACCCTGACCGATTTCGATCGGCCAGGGTATTTTTTAAAACGATTGTTATGACTGGCTGCGTGACGAGTGATGCAGCTGCGTCTTACAGCAGATCCTGCCAGTTCTTGACGCCTTCCTTCTTGGCGACTTCCTGCATCTTCATGGCGCGAACCTTGGTGGAAAGGCCGAAGAGGTTGATGAAGCCGTTGGCATCGGTGTGGTCATACATGTCGCCGGTCTTGAAGGAAGCGATGCTCTCGTTGTACATCGTGTAAGGAGAGGTCTCACCGGCGCGGATGATGTTGCCCTTATAGAGGCCGAGTTTGACAGTACCGGTCACATAGCGCTGCGTGCTCTCGATGAAGGCCTGCTCCGCCTCGCGAAGAGGAGAGAACCACTTGCCTTCGTAGACAAGGCTTGCGAACTTGCTGCCGATTTCTTCCTTGAGGGCGTAGGTCTCGCGGTCGAGGATCAGCTCCTCGAGCTGCTGGTGCGCCTCGTAGAGGATGGTTCCTCCGGGCGTCTCATAAACGCCGCGGCTCTTCATGCCGACGACACGGTTCTCGACGATATCAATGATGCCGATTCCGTTCTCGCCGCCGATCTTGTTGAGCTTGCGGATGATGTCGGAGAGCTTCATCTTCTGGCCGTCAACGGCAACCGGAATGCCCTTCTCGAAGTCGATCGTGAGGTAAGTTGTCTTGTCAGGAGCCTTCTGCGGAGTCTGGGACAGAACCAGAACGTGATCGTAGTTGGGCTCATTGGAAGGATCCTCGAGCTCCAGACCCTCATGGCTGATGTGCCACAGGTTCCGGTCACGGCTGTAGCTCTCATCTGCGGAGAAGGGAAGGTCAATGCCGTGCTTGTGCGCGTATTCGATCTCGGACTCACGGGAATCCAGCTTCCAGTTGGGATCACGCCATGCAGCGATGATCTTCAGATCCGGAGCAAGTGCCTTGATGCCGAGCTCGAAACGGATCTGGTCGTTTCCCTTGCCGGTTGCGCCGTGGCAGATGGCGACAGCGCCCTCCTTGCGGGCAACCTCAACGAGCTTCTTCGCAATCAGGGGACGTGCCATGGAGGTACCGATCAGGTACTTGTTCTCGTAGACGGCGTGTGCCTGGATGCAGGGTGCCACATACTCGTCGCAGAACTCGTCAATGACATCCAGAATGTAGAGCTTGTCCGCACCGCAGTACTTCGCGCGCTCTTCCAGTCCGTCCAGTTCCTGCTCCTGACCTACGTTGATGCAGCAGCAGATGACATCGTAATTGTAATTCTCCTTCAGCCAGGGAATGATACAGGTAGTATCCAGTCCGCCGGAATATGCCAGAACAACTTTCTCTCTCTCCATTGCTTCGTCCTCACTTTTACTTTTTTAAAAAATAAATATTTATTCATACCGGCATGCTGTGAAAGAACACGCTGTGTCAGTGCCCTTCCCTGATCCGGCCGCAGTGCGGATACTTAATGAAAATACGCATCGCCCTGCACTGTGCTTATGAATATACAACGTGCCTGCAGGGATTGCAAGCATAAAAAAATACACAAATATGCGAGAAAATGGATAATTTATGCATGATTATGCATAAATACACGCAATAAAATGCATAAGTATAAAAATACGCCTTGCATAATGGAAAGCGGAAGAGTACATTAAGAAA
>DAIMKA010000143.1:0-5532 GCA_036721955.1 Lachnospiraceae bacterium
GTAGATTTCTCCGCGCACTGTCTCATTTTCCCAGTTCAGGTCCGGCTGCTCTTCCGCAAAAATGTGCAGGTAATACTGCCCTGTCGTCTCATCCAGCTTCCACGCGGGCCCTGCAAAGCATGACCCCCAGTTGTTCGGCTCATGCCCGTCCACCGGATCCTTCCAGATATAGTAATCCCGGTACGGATTGTCCCGGGAGGATCTGGACTCTGCAAACCATGGGTGCTGATCGGAGGTGTGGTTTGCGACAAAATCCATCATAATCCGGATTCCCAGTTCATGTGCTTTCTTCACCAGTGCGTCAAACTCTTCATCGGTTCCGAATTCCGATTTCAGCTTCCGGTAGTTGCTGACATCATAGCCGTTGTCCACATCCGGCGATTCATACATCGGAGAAATCCACAGAATCTCAATGCCGAGCTCCTTCAGATACGGAAGCTTCTCCATGATGCCGGGAATATCTCCGATCCCGTCCCCGTTGCTGTCCATGAAGCTCTTCGGATAAATCTGATAGGCACATGCTCTCTGCCACCAGTGTCTTTTTTCTTTCATTTGTAACCTCCCTTTTTACCGAAAACAATTGTCCCCTGGACCGGCCGATACCCGTTGCGGCCTGCCCACGGCGATTCCCGTTTTTAACTCACTGCCCCCAGCAGCGGCAAAAAACTTCTGAAATTATCATCGGGATCTGCACATATCGAAATCATATCATGAATTCCTTTTCCGCAACATCTCCGGATTACCAGCGGACCCTCCAGCGCTCCTGATATTCCCCCGTCAGACTGCGATGCGGATTCATCGGATCCGTTTTCCCGGTGCGGCAGCGTTCCTGACGTTTTCTCAATTCCCGGAGATACCGCTCCCCGTCCAGCGGCAGTTCAACCCACGAATCCGTCCAGCTGGAAAGATAGGCCGCATTTGCAATCGACAGTCCGCGGATTCCCTCAATTCCGGGGGCCAGAAGTGCCGATCCGGTCCGGACCGCCCGGCTGAAGTCATTCAGAATTCCGACATGCCCGCTTTCCGGCTCTGTCTGACGCATCTCGATTGTGTCAACCGGCAGCTCCGGCATACACGCCTCGTCATCCATAATCGTGGTGCGCACATCGTTTCTCAACAGCGACAGCCGCAGAACTCCATTTTCAATCACGGCTTTTCCGCGGCTTCCCACGAGCTCCAGCCGGTTGGTCCCCGGATATTCTCCGGTCGCCGTAATGAAGGACGCCACCGCCCCGTTTGCATATTCCGCATAGATGTCCGCCGCGTCTTCCACCTGAATATCATGATAGCGCGACACCTGGCAATGTGCCTGCAGTCTCTTCGGCATTCCGGTGATCCACTGCCAGATATCAAGGTTATGCGGGCACTGATTCATCAGAACCCCGCCGCCTTCTCCGTTCCAGGTTGCTCTCCAAGAGCCGGAGTCATAGTAGGCCTGCGTGCGAAACCAGTTCGTAATCGTCCACTGAAAGCGGAGCAGCTCCCCCATGGTTCCATCCTGCATCAGGTCATGAAGCCTGCGAAACAGAGGATTGGTCCGCTGATTGTACATGATCCCGAAAACCACGCCGCTTTTCTGTGCCTCCCTGTTCTCCTGCGCAGCGGTAAGAACATCAATGCCTTCCGGCTTCTCCGTCAGGACATGTATGCCATGGTGAAATGCATCCATGGCAAGGAACGGATGGGACGGATGCGGTGTTGCAATCAGGACTGCATCCACTTCACCGGACGCAAGCAGGTCGTCTGCATTTTCAAAAACAGGAATTTCCGGAAACTTTTCTCTTCCCCATCTGCATCTTTCCGGATCCGAATCACAGACGGCCGAGAGCGTCATGCCCTCCACTTTTCCCTGGGCGATATGCACCGCGTGTGCCGTTCCCATCGCTCCCAGTCCGATGACTCCCATTCTGACATTTTCCATACTCTTCTCTCCCGCAATGATTTACATGATCTGCTTCGTTTTTATAAGCGGCTTCGTGACGATCCGCCCCCCCATACAGAAAACCGTCTGAATGCCGCATTCGGCAAAACCGCCGTACTCGATCGCGGATTTTGCCTCAGCAAGGTATAAAAACGGCTGCGAAGAAATGCAGGTTCCATCTCTCCACAGCCTCTTTTCAATCAATAGGTTCCTTCCAGGTTTGCCGTATCTTCCACCACCCGTTCCTTGGCTTTGGAACTGCTGCGCTTCTCATTCAGCTTCTCCAGGAACAGGTCCTCGTCAAACGGAATCTCCACCATCTGATCCGTCCACGCAGAAAGGTGCATGGCGTTCGACAGAGTCAATCCGCGGATTCCTTCGCGCCCGTCCGCAATCAGCGGTGCACCGGACAGGATATGATCCGCAAATGCCTGCAGAACCCCGTTGTGCTGCGGATTCTCCGTGCTCAGCTCCTGCGGCACATCATGTCCTGCGGGAGGAACGAACCCTTCCGTTGCCGTAAAGCAGTATTCTCTCTCATTCACGTCCAGCTCATACACCGACAGCTGGTCATGCTCACATACGATCTTCGCCTTCTCCAGATCCACTTCAAAGCGGTTGGTCCCCGGCGCATCTCCGGTGGAGGTGATGAACACTCCGGTTCCTCCATCCGGAAACTCCATATATGTGGTCACATCGTCCTCTACCTCGATGTGATGCCACTTTCCTTCATGCATAAAGCTTCTGACACGCACCGGCAGGCCGCAGATCCACTGCAGCAGATCCAGCTGATGCGGGCACTGATTCAGGAGCACGCCGCCCCCTTCTCCGTCCCAGGTCGCTCTCCACTCCCCGGAATCATAGTAGTGCTGTGTCCGGTACCAGTCCGTGATGATCCAGTTCACTCTTTTGATCTTTCCGTATTGTCCGCTCTGGACCAGCTCATGCATGCGGATGTAAACCGGATTGGTCCTCTGATTGAACATCATCGCAAACGTCACTTCCGGATGCCGGTCTGCACAGGCAATCATCTCCCGCACCTGCTTCGTATAGACACCGGCCGGCTTCTCGCACATGACGTTCAGATGGTGCTCCATCGCCGCAATCGACAGCCCCGGATGCTGATAATGCGGAACGGCAATCAGAACCGCATTGATCTCCGGATCCTCCAGAAGGTCCTTCCCTTCTTCGTAAATCTTCACCTCTGCCGGAAGGTTTTCTCTGGCCCACGCTCTTCTGTTCTCTTTCCGATCCGCCACGGCCGCCAGCTTCATTCCGCGGATATCTCCCTTGGCAATGCGCTGTGCATGGCTGGATCCCATATTTCCGATTCCGATAATTCCGATTTTTACAATCTCTTCACTCATAACAGGTTTCTCCTGGCATCTTCCTATGATTACAACTCGCTCCGTTCACAGCAATGCAGCTTCCTGCGTGCGCAGTTCCGGATTTGATCAGCCTGTTTTGTCCTGTTCTCCGGAGTCCTGCTGCATTTTTGTGCAGACAATTGACCGGGCAGGCATGACCTGCATGTCCGCCCGGCGCTTTTCTCTCAGATATTTTCCAGAATTTTCATCAGCGAGTCATGCGCAAGCGTAAAGGACTCCTCGCCGGGCATCTTTTCCTTCTTCGCTCCGTTTTGCTCCAGAGAAGCGAAGCCGGTAAAATCCGCCAGGTGCGGCTCCAGAGAAAGGAAGCCGTGGTATCCGTTTCCCAGAAGGTCCTTCAGAATCTCCTGCACATTTCCGTCTCCGTGTCCCGCGGGAACCACCTGCCCGCTCTCCCAAATAGCGTCCTTCACATGCACATAGGCGATGTAAGGCTTCAGCATCTCATACGCCTCTTTGGTATCCTGATGGCACTGAACGAAATTGGCAAAGTCAAAAACCGCCTTGAAATGCTCTCCGTAGAACTCCTCCATCAGCTGTCTGCAGCGGTCCGCCACATCGCCGTAAATCTCCTTCTCATTCTCATGAAGAAGAATCACATCATGCTCCGCCGCGTAATCCGCCATTCTTCCTACCCTGCGGAATACCTCGTCATGATATTTCTCCGGGTCCTCCCCCTCCGGCATGAAGAAGCTGAACATCCGGATGTAGGGAACCTCCATGACATGTGCAATGTTCACCGTATGACGGAACAGGGCAAAATGCTCCTCGAAATCTTCCGTAATCGGAATCTTGCCGATCGGAGATCCCACGGAAGACAGACGGATTCCGTTCTCATCCAGCTGCTCCTTGATCTTCTCCACTTCATCCAGCGGGTACTCCACCAGACCCTTGCCGTTTACTCCCCGCATCTCGACATGGTTCATGCCGAGCTTCTTCAGAACCCGGATCTGCTCTGCAAGGTCCGGACTGATTTCATCCGCAAAACCGCTGAGTTCAATATTTTTCCATTTTTCCATAGCTTTCTCTCCAATCTTATTATCCCTTCAAGCCTGACGTCGCAATGCCTTCGACCAGCTGCTTCTGGAAGATAAAGAAAATCACCAGAATCGGGATCAGGGACACCACCGCCATCGCGAACATTGCTCCATAATCTGATGTGGAGCCCGGATCCGCGAAGAGCTTGAGTGCCAGAGAAACCGGATATTTCGCCGCCTTGTTGATATACAGCAGGGCGGACATGAAGTCGTCCCATCTCCACATGAAGGAGAAGATTCCTCCGGTCACCAGTGCCGGTTTCATCAACGGCAGAATGATACGGAAGAAAATCGAATAATAGGAGCATCCGTCAATCTTGGCCGCCTCGTCCAGATCATTCGGAATTCCTTCAATGAAGTTCATCATCAGGTAAACAAAATAGCCCTGTACCGCGAAAAAGAACGGAACAATCAGCGGAAGATACGAGCCTACCCATCCGAGCTTCTTGTACCACAGATACTGGGGAACCATCAGGATCTGCCCCGGCAGCATCATGGATGCCAGCATGGCTGCAAAGAGAATGCCTCTTCCTTTGAATTTCTTGCACCTTGCAAAGCTGTATGCAACAAATGCGGAAGACATCAGCGTTCCAAACGTTGCCACCACAGAGATGAACAGCGAATTGGACAGGAACGTTCCAAAGGTAATCCCCGCAAAGCCCTTCCAGCCGTTTTTGTAATTGTCAAACGTGATATGAGTCGGAATCAGCTGGCTCGCCGTGGTAAAGATCGTCGTGGTATCCTTCAGCGAGCTGAAGAACATCCACAGCAGCGGATAGAGCATGACCAGGCCGAATCCAAACACCAGGACATGATAAATTGTCGCATTGACCATTCGTTTCGTTTTCATTCGGAATCCCCCGCATCATATACCCAGAACTTCTTCGTTTTGAACAGAACCAGCGTGAAAAGTCCGATGATCAGCAGCATGACCCAGGCCATCGCCGCACCGTAGCCCGCATTGTTGAACTGGAAGGACTGCTGGTACATGTACACCGCATAGAACAGTGTGGTATCCATCGGCTTGCCCTGCGTGATGATCAGACTCTGTGTGAACGCAAGGAACCCGTTGATCATCTGCATGACCAGGTTGAAGAAAATGGTCGGTGTCAGGAGCGGAAGCGTGATCCTAAAGAAGGTGTTGATCTTGCCGGAGCCGTCCACCCGGGCCGCCTCATACAGATCC
>DAIMKA010000144.1:0-5142 GCA_036721955.1 Lachnospiraceae bacterium
CTCGCCATTCCCAAGGACAATCTGCCTGCCGTTTCCCTGAGCGTTGGCGTTGCACTGACCGATCGCCGGAATCCCGGCAAGAGCCAGTTTACCGATGCCGACAGGGCCCTCTATTACACCAAGGAGCATGGGAAGCACGGCTGTACCTTCTATCCCGCGCCGGAGGCGTGATTCCGCCGCCCGCCCTATTCAGCACAACACCGGGATTTCGTATTCAGGCCAATTTCTCCTGGAAAATGATCCATCGTCAGATTGCCCGGTCCTGTCAGTAGAAGAACATCCCTAAAAAAGCTCCCTGCCATGAATGCATCCATGGCAGGGAGCTTTCCAGTTCCATAATTTCCCTGGCAATCACGAATCACTTTCGTCTCATCCGCGATTTCTCAAATCGGTCGTTTCGATCGAAAATTACATGATTTTCCGGAACAGGCTCTTCAGATCTTCTACGCTTGCATCCTTCGGATTTCCGGGTGCGCATGCATCTGCATGTGCAGACTCTGCCAGGAACTGAAGATCCTCTTCTTTGATTGCTTCCAGTTTTGTCGGAATTCCAACATCAGTGGAGAGCTTCTTCACGGCATCAATGGCTGCCTTTCTGTACTCTTCCTGCGTCATGGAATCCACACCCTTGACGCCCATTGCGCGTGCAATTTCACGATACTTTTCTCCCGTGCAGTCCTGATTATATTCCATAACGATAGGAAGCATCATCGCACATGCAACGCCATGAGGAGTATCATAAACCGCTCCCAGAGTATGTGCCATGGAATGTGCAATTCCGAGGCCTACATTGGAGAATCCCATACCCGCGATATACTCGCCCAGCGCCATGCCTTCGCGGCCCTCTTTCGTGTTGGCTACTGCTCCGCGAAGGGACTTCGAAATCAGCTCGATTGCCTTCAGATGGAACATATCGGTCATTTCCCATGCCGCCTTCGTGGTATATCCTTCAATGGCATGCGTCAGCGCATCCATACCGGTAGCAGCGGTCAGGCCCTTCGGCATCGATGACATCATTTCCGGATCTACAACAGCAATGATCGGCATATCGTGCGGATCTACGCATACGAATTTGCGCTTCTTCTCTACATCTGTGATGACGTAGTTGATCGTAACCTCTGCTGCCGTTCCTGCCGTTGTCGGAACTGCAATGATCGGAACACAAGGCTTTGTCGTAGGTGCCGTACCCTCCAGGCTCCTTACATCTTCGAATTCCGGGTTTGCAATGATGATGCCGATTGCCTTTGCGGTATCCATCGAGGAACCGCCGCCGATCGCAATGATGTAATCCGCTCCGGAATTTTTGAAGGCAGCTACACCATTCTGAACATTCTGAATCGTCGGGTTCGCCTTGATATCAGAATAGATTTCATATGCCAGGTCTTCTTTTTCAAGAATATCCGTAACCTTGCTCGTTACATGGAATTTAATCAGATCCGGATCCGAACATACAAATGCCTTTTTGAATGCACGTGCCTTTGCTTCATTTGCAATCTCTGCAATTGCACCTGCTCCATGATAAGACGTTCCATTTAAATTAATTCTGTTTGCCATGATATCCATCCCCTTTCTTCATGGTTTCTGCCTGAAACTTACCATTACTTTAGCAAGACACCCTTCCAAAGGAGAAGTGACAGAATTCATCGAGTGTAAACTTTTTCTGTCTTTCGTGATATATGCCAAATCGGCACGCCTGTATTCGGTAAAAATGCCCGTACTCTGTCATGGAGGACGGTCACTGGAGAATTCCCAGTTCTACAAAAACTTCAACCAGTTTCTCCGGCATTCCCTCCACCAGCAGGTGTGCCAGCCCCTCCGGAGAACAGTTTAGGCCGCCGGTCACCCACTTCACCGTCATATAGATGGAACTCTGGCAGTACATTTCCAGCAGACAATGGATATTTTCTTCCGGCATCTTTCCCGTTTTTTTCCGGATCATATTCTCATAAAATTCGAGAATCAGCTCAAAATCATGCTGCCGGAGCGAATTCTGTTCATCATATTGAAACGCTGCCCGGAAAAAAGCCTGTTCTTCCTGAATGTAGGTGAATTTTTTGGTCAGCGCATCGTAAACGGTCTTCCCGCGCCCCATGTGCTCAAAGGATTTTAACAGCAGCTTGTCAAAATACCAGTTGATCAGGTCATATTTATCCAGGAAATTCCGGTAAAAGGTCTGTCTCGTAAGCTGACTCATCTCCGTGATCTGCCTGACCGTAATGTTCTCCACCGGAGTCGTCTTCATGCACTCTTTCATGGCATGAGCCAGCCGATATTTTGTCTTCTCACCTTTTGTCAGAATTCTCTCGTTTTCCGAATCAAACATCGCATGCCCCCATTCCCCTGCCTGAATATCGCAAACTGTAATGGTTCAAATTGCATCCGCATTCCGCTGAAGATCAGTTAAAAATATGTGCTGCCCCGCAGCCTGAAAGCTTACGAAATGAGCAGGCTCATCGACCACGCCAGTGCCAGCAGCGCTGCAAGATCCAAAAGATTCCACAGTGTAAACTCACCAAAGTACCGCGCGGTCTGTGCACGCTTTCTCCCTGCGTACAACTGAAAAGTAATGATGCTGGCCATAGAGGCAATGAGCGTCCCAAGGCCTCCCAGATTGGTTCCTACCACCAGAAGCTCTCCCTCCTGCGTAAAGCCCGAGAGCAGAATCGCTGCCGGAACATTGCTGACCACCTGCGATGCAAGAACAGACACCAGAAGCTCATGCCCCTGCAGCATGGAAAGAATTGCGCTGCGAATTTCCGGCATACTGCCCAGATTGCCAATCAGAATAAAGAAAAAGACAAAGGTCAGAAGAAGGCTGTAATTCACCTTCCGAAGCGCACTCCTGTCATGGATCAGTAAAACCACAAGTACCACAGCGAGTACACACCAGATGTTCAGAATCCGGAGCACTGCCAGGACAGCTCCTGCAAACAGTATGCCATACAAAACCCAGCTGCCCGTTCGGACTGGCCTGTCTTCCGGCTCCGGTTCATCCCCTCCGGCAGAAACGGGCCCCTTTGGAATCAGAAAGGACTGCAGCAGCAACAGCCCCAGTGCCAGCAGAGCATACGGCAGCATCAGCTGCAGAAACCTTCCGGTGTGGATTTCATAAAAAGAGGACAGGTACAGGTTCTGCGGATTGCCAAACGGTGTGACCATACTCCCGAGGTTCGCCGCAATGGTTTCCTGCACCAATGTCAGAATCAGGGTCCTCTCCGCAGCCTCTTTCATAAGAAGCATCGTGAGCGGAACAATCGTCACCAGCGTCACATCATTGGTGATGAACATGGCCAGCCCGAAGCAGAGCAGCATCAATGCACGGGAAAGCTTCCGCTGATCCGTAATTCCCTCTGTGATTCTCCGACTGATCCATTGAAACACGCCTGCCCCGGAGGCCCCCGCAACAATCGCCATCATGCAAAACAGCAGGGCCAGCGTCCGCCAGTTGAGATACCCGAAATACGCTGCGGAAGGCGGGACTGCCAGGCACGAAAGTGCCGCCAGCACACCCGAAATTACAAGAATCGGTTCTTTACGAATGAATGAAAGCAAATTTCTGCCTGACCGTACTGTTTCTTCTGGAACCATTTTCATGCCGCCTGTTCTCTTACAAATTCCTGGAGTCTTCCGTATCTTATGCTTCTTCGATCTTTCTGCCCAGAAGATTCATGACCCTTTTCTTGTCCGTCACCCATTCCGGTGAGATCAGCAGACTCCTCGGCCCGTCTCCCGTCATCCTGTGAATGACCGTTCCCTCCGGCAGGAGCTTCAGACAGTCCGTGATAAGATCACAGTATTCCTCCATCGACATCTGCGGAAACGGTGCCCTTTCATACTCTTCTGCCAGTTCAGAGCCTTTCAGAATGTTCAGCATCTGAAGCTTGATCCCGTTCAGCTGCGGACGAAGAGCGCTCAGATACCGGACCGTTTCCAGCATATCCTCTCTGGATTCTCCGGGCAACCCCAGAATAACATGGACGATCACTTCCAGCCCTGCCGCCTTTAATCTCTGATAACAATCTGTGAAAACGGCTGTCGGATATCCGCGATGGATTCTCTCCGCCGTGCTGTCATGAACGGTCTGCAGACCCAGCTCCACCCATACGGGCTTGATCGCATTCAGCCCCTGCAGCATGGCCAGTTTATCATCCTCGATACAATCTGGCCTCGTCCCCACGGAAAGAATCGCAATATCATCCCGCTGAATGACATGGCGGTAAAGATCATTCAAATCATCCGTATTCCCATAAGTATTGCTATAAGACTGAAAATAAGCGATGTACTTTCTCGCCGGGGCCGGTATGGATTTCGGAATCTTCCGGTCCACCATCGCTTTGGCTGCGGCGATCTGTACGTCAATGCTCTGAAGATCCGTCACCGCCTCTGCAAACTCTCCGGACCCGCCTGCCGAACAGAACGTACACCCTCCCGTACCGATTCTGCCGTCACGGTTCGGGCAGGTGCAGCCGGATTCCAGAGAAATTTTATAAATCTTCTGCCCATACTGCTGCTTCAGATATTCCGATAATGTCAGAATCCTCAATGCTGTCTGCCTCTGCTCACTTCTGCTGGATTTTTATGTTACATGGTAGTTCGCGCCGGCCACTGCCAGCACAGTGCGGCGCAGGCGGATCTCCTGACGGATTTCATGCATCTGGTATCTCCTGCAGCGTTATCTCTTACCCCACGGAGCTTGTTTTTGTCATTTTTCCTGATTTTTCCTTAGACAAGAAAAGCCTTGAATTTACGCGGTTTTCCAGCCCTGTCTTGTCTAAAGCTTGTCTAAAACCTTGTCTAAAAATTTCAATTTAATCAAGATTTAGACAAGGTCCAGCTGGATTTCTGCTGGTTGGTGGAATCAACGGTGATGATTCCTTCTCTTCTCAGAGACTGCAGGAGGTTTCGCACTTTACTTGATTTCTGTTCCTGTGACAGACCGTCCGGCAGTTTATCCGACAACAACGCAACAAAATCCGACTTCTTTCCCTTGCCCCAGGTTTCAAGATAATTAACGATCAGCTTTTTGTAATACTGATCGTCAAATCCCTTATTCTTTATATATTGTGCCTTCTGATCCAGTTTCTCCGCAACGTTTGCTGAGATATACAGGTTCGGCATTTTCCCTTCGATCAGATTCATCTT
>DAIMKA010000144.1:5181-5517 GCA_036721955.1 Lachnospiraceae bacterium
GCGCAGCTTGTTTGCATCCTTGCGATCAATATGCTCGCCTTTCTGCACACGATCGAGCAGATAAACAGTTCTCAGATCCATATCAGGATTCCGAAACAGGATGTTGGTGTAATTCTCGTCCAGGACTTTGCCGTATACAGTGACATTCACAACATTATATTCGGACAGATCATAGTCAGGAAGCGGGAATAGTCTCTCCTGCATGATGGAGTAGACTCTTCTGATACCGGATGATGCAGTCTCTATCATCCGAAAATTGACCATCGTCTGCGCCAGGAGCGGATTTTTATAATATGGTGGCGCATAGGCAGGCTCCAGAACCGGCCTGATGTCACC
>DAIMKA010000145.1:0-1011 GCA_036721955.1 Lachnospiraceae bacterium
CCGGGAACAGCCTTCGCCCGGCAATGAGCCGCCGCACGTCCTCTTCCGAAACGTTCCCGCCCTCGAGAACGCGCTCCATCAGCGCATCCTCACAGACCGCGATTGCCTCTTCATTCTCCTCACAGATCTGCCGCTCATCGAACAGGACGAGTCCGCGCCCCAGATCCTTCGATAAAAGACGAAACAGCTCCCCGCAGACCTCGCGGACCTTCCCGGGATCGTTCTCTTCCTCCTTCGGCACCAGCTGATCCACCTTGTTGATAAACAGAAACGTCGGAACCTGATAATGCCGCAGAAGCTTCCAGAGAATTCTCACCTGCGGATCCGCTCCCTCCTGCGCCGTAAGATCCGCCGCGCTCACCACGAGCACTGCCGCATCCAGAACACGCAGCACGCGTTCCATCTCCGGAGAGAAGTCCGCATGCCCCGGCGTATCCAGGATCGTAAACGGGCGATCCCCGATCCGGAATCTCGCAAGCTTCGAGTAGATCGTGATCCCCCGCTTTTTCTCCATCTCATCGGTATCCAGAAACGCATCTCCGTGATCGACGCGTCCCCTTTTTTTCACCGCACCTGTCTGAAACAGAATGCTCTCGGATAAAGTTGTCTTTCCGGCATCCACATGGGCCAGAATGCCGACCGTTGTATTTCTCATTCGCAATTTCCTGCTCTTTCCCTTTGAAACTTCCTTGGTAATTTTACAGAATTTTCTCAGCGATTTCACGGGAATTTTCGTCACCGCGCGCCGGGAAAAATGCTTGCCGAACGTTCGGATCCTTTTATACTGATAGGTGTTCGGTGTATTTTTTAATTTTTCTTCGTGCGCCGCAGACAAGCTGCGGCAGAAAGGCGTCTGTCAGTTCGCCTGATGGGCTCCCTTCCAGACTTCATGTGCACCTTCCGGTGCACATGTTCCATCACATCGGAGAATTTGCCTTCGCAAATTCTCCTCGTGCGCACTCGAAGTTGCCTGATGGCAACTTCTCCTGCTTGGAGCAGGCACTCAAAAAC
>DAIMKA010000145.1:1021-5506 GCA_036721955.1 Lachnospiraceae bacterium
TCCGGTGCACATGTTCCATCACATCGGAGAAAATGCATTCGCATTTTCTCTTCGTAGCCGCAGACAAGCTGCGGCAGAAAGGAAAACACATGGAGCAGTTCAGTCCCGTCAAGGAAGGAAAGGTACGCGAGATTTACGACATCGGCGATTCTCTGATCATGTACGCCACCGACCGGATCTCGGCATTCGATGTCATCCTGAAGAACAAGGTCACCAATAAGGGCCGCGTTCTGACACAGATGTCCCGGTTCTGGTTCGACTACACCAAAGATGTCATCCCGAACCACATGCTCAGCGTGGATGTGAACGATATGCCTGAGTTCTTCCGCACCGAGGAATTCCGCGGCCGCAGCATGCTGTGCCGCAAGCTGACCATGATTCCCATCGAGTGCATCGTCCGCGGCTACATCACCGGTTCCGGCTGGGCCAGCTACCAGAAGAACGGTACGGTCTGCGGCATCCGCCTTCCCGAGGGACTGAAGGAATGCGACAAACTCCCCGAGCCCATCTACACCCCCAGCACGAAGGCAGAGATCGGCGATCACGACGAGAACATTTCCTATGAAAAGAGCATTGATGTTCTGGAGAAGGCATTCCCCGGCCACGGCCAGGAATACGCCCGGAAGATCAAGGACGCGACCATCGCACTTTACCGCAAGTGTGCGGATTACGCGCGCACGAGAGGCATCATCATTGCCGACACCAAATTCGAGTTCGGTCTGAACGAGGACGGCGAGGTGATTCTTGCCGATGAAATGCTGACCCCCGATTCCAGCCGCTTCTGGCCGGTAGAGGGATATGAACCCGGTCACTCGCAGCCGTCCTTCGACAAGCAGTTCGTCCGCGACTGGCTCAAGGCAAATCCGGACAGCGACTACAATCTTCCGCAGGATGTCATCGACAAGACGATTGCCAAATATCTCGAAGCCTACCGTCTCCTGACCGGCAAAGAGCTGGAGATCTGATTTTTCTTTCTGCGCGGTGTATTCCGCCGCCATTCATTTTGTTGATGCAGATGAAAAAAGGTATCCGGTGCAATTCTGACTGCTCACGTCAGAAGTACGCCAGATACCTTTTTGTTGTACCGTTCATAGCATTTTTTGCCTAACCCGCGATTTTCTTCCGTTGTCATGCCCCACACGTCATCCTCCGTACCGGGCCAAAAAAGCACCTGCAGACAGTTTCCTTTACTGCCTGCAGGTGCTCTCTTTCTTCCATTCTCGTAATGATTCCGCAGCTCCCGAATTTATGGTCTGTACGGTCTGGATAGATCAGTTTCTTCCGAACAGATCACCGAACGGGAAGGAGTAGTACTGGCCTTCGGAATCGCTTCCGCTCTCTGTGCCATCGTCTCCGCTCTCATCGGTTCCTGCCTCGCCGGACGAATCCTGCGTGCTGTCCGAGGAGCTGTCATCCGAACCGCTCTTGCCATTGTTGTAGCCGAAGCTGTGCTTGCTGTCCTTCTGAGCATTGTTCTGATCCTTTTCGTACTTCTGGATCGCGCTCTTGTCTCCCAGCGTTACCTCAACGGTCTGCTCTTCATAGCTTCCGGAGCCGTTCTGTCTCTCAACCGTGAGCTTGATCTTATCACCTGCCGCATAGTAGGTGAGCTGCTTCTGAAGAGCCTCCATATCGGTAACGGAAGAGCCCTCAATGGCCGTAATGATATCACCCTTCTGCAGGTCCGAATCCGCCGCGCCGCCGCCGTCAATGATCTGTGCGACGTAAACACCCTCCGGCATATCATACGCACTTGCAACCTGACTGGTTACACTGACACCGCTGATTCCGAGGTAGCCGCGATCCTCTTCCGCAACCGTCTCCTTGGTCTTCTGATTCATCAGATCCTCAATGATCGGAACCGCTCTGGAAATCGGGATTGCAAAGCCCATGCTGTCGACCTTTTCACCGCCGATCTTACTGGAGTTGATCCCGATGACATTGCCGTTGAGATCGACCAGCGGTCCGCCGGAGTTGCCGGGATTGATGGCTGCATCCGTCTGAATGAACGTACCGGATACATTCTCGACCTGAAGCTCACGATCCAGTGCACTGACGACACCGGTTGTAACAGACTGGCCATAACCGAGAGCATTGCCGATGGCCACCACCGGCTCACCGATCTTCAGCTCATCCGAATCTCCGAGCGTTGCCACCTTGATCTGATTCAGGGTGTCACTGTCGATGTCCTTTAAGCTGACAGCGATGACGGCCAGATCATTTCCGGCATCCGTTCCCTTGATCTTCGCTTCCGCCGTGGACTCATCAATAAACTGAACCTCCAGGCTGTCCGCATCCTCAACCACATGATTGTTCGTGGCAATCAGCAGTTCGTTGTTGTCCTTGTCCTCGGAAATAATAATTCCGGAACCGGTTGAAGTTCCTTCCTGCGCATAGGTCTGTCCGAAGAAATCCTGCGTGGTCTGGGTAAAATTATTGTATACCGACACAACCGAAGGCATTACATTCTCCACGACCTGCGTGACATCAGTCACCACTGCGGAGCCCGTTGTGGTCTTCAGCTCATCGCCTGTCTTCTTCTCCGAATCCTTGGAATCCGAAGACTCGGTGCTGCCCTCCGAAGCATCCGCAAGGCTCTTGTTCTCCTCCGTGCTCTGCGCATCGCTCTCTTCGGTCTGTGTCTTCGCAGTGTCCTTCTGGTGCATCGAATCGCGGACACCATAGCCGCCTGCAACACCGACCGCCGCTGCCAGAATCACGGCAAGGGCGATCATCCCGCCGTGCTTCTTGCCGCCGCCATTTCCGTTCTGATAAGAATAACCGTTCCCGCTGTTCTGGCTTCCGTTGTTCTGATAGGAGGAGCCGTTCCCATTGGACTGATATCCTGTGGAGTAGCTGCTGTGATAAGTGCCGTTTCCATCGCTGTTATACTGATAATTTCCGTTTCCGGTCTGGCCGGTCGCGCCCTGACTGTCCTGATTCAGGTTCTCATTGTTGAATTCATCCGACATGATAAGTACCTTCCTTTCTTCATATTCTCCATTTGTCATCCCATTCAGGGAACCGTTCCTCCCGCCGATGACAAATCATTGCCTTTGATCTGCAGATTTCCTGCCTCTTCTGCAAGTATATCAGATATTCCCTTCCGGTTCTCTTACTACCGGAACGATTTTGAGTATAAAAGATAATTGTGTTCAAACTGTGTTCGTTTTTTGCAGGAATTGTGATTTATAATGTGTATCTGGTCAGCGCAAACAGAATCTTGATGTGAATTGACCGCTTGCGGGCACATTCACATCGGGATTCTGTTTGCGGCCAAATCCCGAAGGGAAATAATTTTTTATGATCGAACTGGAACCTTCCACTGAGAAAAAGAAAGCCGTCCTTGCCGGCCTCAACACCGGCACCTCCCCCGAACGCTACCGTGCCTCCATCGAGGAGCTGCGGCAGCTCGCCGAGGCCTGTGACCTTCAGGTGACCTCCGCCGTGATCCAGAATGCTCCCGCCGTCACACAGAAGACACTCCTTGGCCGCGGCAAGGTCGAGGAGCTGAAGGCCGCCGTTCTTGCAGACGACGCCGATATCGTTATTGTTCAGGAGACGCTGACTCCCATGCAGGTCCGGAACCTCGAAGACATTCTGGACACCGAGGTCATGGACCGCACCGGCATCATCCTGCAGATTTTCAGCACCCGCGCGAGGACCCGCGAGGCAAGGCTCCAGGTAAAATCCGCACAGCTTCAGTACATGCTCCCGCGTCTTGCGGGCATGCGCAAGAATCTCAGCCGTCAGGGCGGAGGTTCCGGGCGTCTCTCCAACAAGGGCGCCGGTGAAGAGAAGCTCGAACTGGACCGCCGCCATATCGAGCGGCAGCTCGCCGAAATCAGCCGCCAGCTGAAAGAGGTTGAGAAGGAGCGCAGCACACAGCGAAGCCGCAGGCTCCGGAGCGGCCTTCCTCTTGTTTCGCTGGTCGGCTACACCAACGCCGGAAAATCCACGCTGATGAACGGTTTTCTTTCCCTGTGCCCGTCATCGTCCGATTCCGAATCCGGCAAAGCCGTTCTGGAAAAGGATATGCTTTTTGCCACACTGGATACGTCCGTGCGCAGCATTCAGGTACCTGGCCATCACCCGTTCCTTCTGAGCGACACCGTCGGCTTCATCTCCGACCTCCCGCACACGCTGGTCAAGGCCTTCCGCTCCACCCTCGACGAGGTAAAATACGCGGATCTTTTGATCGAGGTTGTGGATTATTCCGACCCGGAATGGCAGGAGCATCTCAAAGTCACACGCAGAACGCTGGAGGAGATCGGCGCGGCCGACATTCCGGTTCTCGTTGTCTACAACAAGGCAGACCGCTGCGCGGATCTCCCGGTTCTGCGCGCCTTTCCGGATCATATTTACTTCTCCGCGCGAAACCCTGCGGGATACGAGCCGCTTCTGCAGCTTCTGGACGAAACGCTTGCCGGGAAAAAAGAGCATCACACGTATCTTCTTCCCTATTCCTGCGGTGGTCTTCTGCAT
>DAIMKA010000146.1:0-5502 GCA_036721955.1 Lachnospiraceae bacterium
GCATTCGGATCCGCAGTGCCAGTGCCGGCAGCGCCTGCCGCCGCATCGCCCGCGGTCTGACCGGTTCCGGAAGGATTCTGCGCGGACTGCAGTGCCTGCTGCGCCGCTGCCTGCTGCTGGACGGCCACGTTATAGTTATTCGTTGCCGTGTCCACCGCCGCCTGCGCCGTCGCAATCGCGTTCGCATCGCCGCTCTGCTGGGCTGCAACCAGTGCATCCTGCGCCGCCTGCAGATTGTTGCTCGCTTCCTGAAGCGTGCTGTTCGCCGCATCCAGTGACGACTGCGCGTCGTTCGCCGCTGCCTCTGCAGCCGCCTGATTCATCTCCTGCTGCTCCTGTGCCAGAATCTCCGCAATATTCGGCTGTGCCATGAACTCCGCCGTATGGATGCAGTGCAGGCCGGATTCATCAAACGTCGCAACTCCCGTCGTCTTGAACGGGCACTCATCCGTTGCCGGAAGTCCGGAGTATGCGCAGATCGTTCCCTGATAATGAACGTCGCACTTCTCTGTCGGAACGTTGTCCTCGTCGAAGTACTCCGTGGTCAGTGTGCTGTCGCACAGCCCCGGCACCGGGAGCTTTCCGGAAAGCCGGCAGACCGTCATCTGCACAATGCCCGAGGGCTTCGTGAAGTCCGACGCCGGAAGGTTCTCATGCACCTTCTCCATGACGCCTCTCCAGATCGTCTTCGCAATTCCGGATTCCGATCCTACCAGGTCCGTATTCTCATCATAGCCCGCCCAGGTAGTGCAGCAGTAATAATTGGTGTAGCCCGCGAACCAGACGTCGTTCTCATCCGAAGTGGTTCCCGTCTTGCCGGCGATCGGCGTCGTGCCGAAGTTGACTCTCGTACCGGTACCCTTGGTGACGACATCCTCCATCGCGGAGGTCAGAAGCCACGCCGTGGTTTCCTTCAGGACTCTTCTCTTCTGCCGGATCTCATCCGCGTCCAGAATGACATTTCCGTCGTGATCGGTCACCTTGGTGTACATCTTCGGCTCAATGTATTCGCCGCCGTTTGCAATCGTCGCGTAAGCCGCATTCAGCTCAATGTTCTTGACGCCCTTTGTGATGCCGCCCAGCGCCAGAGTCGGCTGGATATCGGAATAAACCTTTCCGTTGATCTCCTCGTTGTCCACCAGCGTGGTGAAGCCGAAGTCCAGCAGGTACTCATATCCGAGCTGCGGGGTGATGTCCACCAGCGTCTTCACCGCCACAATGTTCATGGAGTTCTGAATACCGAGCCGAAGCGAGGACAGTCCGCGGTAGGACTCCCCGTACCAGTTGCGGACCGGTGTCCCGTCCGCATAGGAATAAGGAGCATCGTTCTGCGTGGTAGCCAGCGTCATGCCGCCCGCATCCAGCGCCGGCGCGTAGGTGGAAACCACCTTGAAGGTGGATCCCGGCTGGCGGACCGAATCCGTCGCGCGGTCCAGCGTGCGGTTCGCGGTCTTTTCGCCGCGTCCTCCGGAAATCGCCAGAACGTTTCCGGTGTGCTGATCCTCCAGCGTCAGCGAAACCTGCGGCTGCGGCGTGATGTTCTCACTCTCGGCAAGAACCGTGTCGCCCGTGCCGACTACTGCGTTCTTGTACTCTTCCTCGCAGGCCTTGGCATCGTCTTTGCTGTCAAAAATCAGGGTAAAGTACGGATTGGACTGCCTGAAATAGCTCTCCATCATCTCCGTGCTGTAGTTGTGCAGGGTTCCGTCAGAGCTCTGCACGGTCAGACGGTAGTTCAGATACCATCTGGTTCCGTTCGGATAATTCGCCTCATCATTGACCACCTCGTCCACAATTGTCTGAATATCCGGATCCTGCGTGGAATAGATGTTGAGGCCGCCGCTGTACAGAAGCGTATACGCCTGCGTCTCCGTGTACCCCTTATCCATCAGATCCTTCAGCACCTCTTCCGTCAGCGCATCCACGAAATAGGAGTTGATGGCATTGTCGTTGGTGTTGTTATCCACCAGCTGAATGCGGGAATACACATCATCCGCCATTGCCTCGTCATATTCATCCTGGGAAATCCATCCCTGATCCTTCATGTTCTTCAGGACCTGCGCGCGGCGCTCCTTGTTGTGGTCCGGATAAGTGATCGGATCATAATAAGTAGGATTCTGCGTGATGCCCGCGATTACCGCACACTCCGAGAGATTCAGCTTGCTCACGGACTTTCCGAAATACCTGCGGGATGCGGCCTCTACGCCGAGCGTATTGTGCCCCAGGTTGATGGTGTTCATATAATTCAGAAGGATGTCGTCCTTGCTCATCGTCTTCTCGAGCTCGATGGCAAGATACCACTCCTGAATTTTACGCCGCACACTCTCCGAGAAGGATTCGTCCGTCCATCCCGTGAAAACATTATTCTTGATCAGCTGCTGCGTGATCGTGCTGGCGCCCTCCGAGAAGTGCCCCGTTGTCACGCCGATCACCATCGCGCGGATGATGCCCTGCACGTCAATGCCGGGATGCTGGTAAAACCGTTCATCCTCGATGGCCACGAAGGCGTGCTGCAGGTCCTTCGGCACCATATCCAAAGTAACCGGAATACGGTTGGAATCCGTCGATACGAGCTTCGCCGTCTGATTACCCTGGCTGTCATAGACAAAGGTCGAGTATCCCGTCGGCGTGACATCGATGTTGCTGATATCCGGCGCGGAATCCAGAATTCCCCGGAATGCTCCAAGCCCCACACAGGACACCATCGCGACCACGCCGACCATCAGGAGGAACAGCACCATCCCGAAAATCAGTCCGACCTTGTTCGCCCTCTTCCTGCTCCTGGAATTCAGACTCTTTTGCCTTTTGACAAGTCCCTGTCTTCCGTAGTTCATAGGCAGTTTTTCTATCAGTTCCTTTCATTTGCAGATTGCTCTGCGCCGGATCATTCCGGTGCAGGACAAAAATATATAGACAATTTATTTTACTGCAAACAAAAAAAGAAGGCAAAACTGTTACATTTTTATTACAAGGTGGTCTTGCGCTTCGGCGCCCGCGGTGCTATGGTAACGCTTGCGTTATCTTTCAGAAACCGCAATGGTTCCGCAGAAATCCGGATCTGCCGCCCGGCAGGCCTGCTCCGCGAAGCCGTTGCCTCATAACGAGTGTTAGACAGACCGCCCGGCAGGGAGCTCTCCCGCATGCCGCCGGTCCGCCAATCCTTCCCACTCGCACAAAACTAAAGGAGATCTCATCATGAATCGTTCCGGCAACCCTTCCCACAGCATTCTTTTTCTCATTCAGGCAGCCATGATCGCCGCTCTGTACGTCGTTCTGACCGCTCTGGCGGCAGGCTTTGATCTCGCAAGCGGAGCCATTCAGGTCCGCTTCTCCGAGGTCCTGACCATTCTTCCCTTCTTCACGCCCGCTGCCGTTCCCGGCGTCACGCTCGGCTGTCTTCTCGCCAATCTCCTGACGGGTGCCGCACTCCCGGATATCGTGTTCGGCACCCTGGCAACCTTCCTCGGAGCGCTTGGAACCCGGATGCTGCGAAAGCACCGTTTCCTCTGCACGCTCCCGCCGGTTCTCTCGAACGGCATCATCATTCCGCTCGTCCTGCGCTATGCCTATGCCATTCCCGGTGCTCTCTGGTTTCTCGCCCTTACGGTCGGCGCCGGAGAACTGATCTGCTGCGTGATCTTCGGCGGAATTCTCATTTCCGTCCTGCTGCCTCACCGGGGAAGGCTGTTCCCGTCCGTCTGACACGGTTCCAGCCAGCGATGCCGCAGATTCCCTTTCGCAATCGTATTGCTCCGACGAGTAGCGGCATCGCTGCGCATAGTGGCAGCTTTTATCCTTTTCACAATGGATTGCTCCACCTCCGCGGTATTTCTGCGCGCAGCGGCAGCTTTTGTACTTTTCGCAATGGATCGGCTCCATCTCCGCGGTATTACTGCACGTAGCGGCAGCTTGCCTTGTAGCCCGTGATGATTTTCTCCCCGTTCTCATCCTCCGCAGGCTCGCCGCTCTCATTCAGCTGATAGACCGGCGTGTGGAAGCATCCGCCTTCCCTGCGGGCCGTCTCCGCAGTCACTTCGTTTCCGTCCCAATCGATATGAAGGTGCCCTGCCGGCTCTTCCCCGGGAGTTTTCCCGGTCAGTTTCTCGAGCTTCTCCTGCACAAGAGCAAGTGCCCTGCTGCTTTCTTCCTGGCTCTTTTGTATTTTCTCCACACCGGCGAGCAGATCCTTTCGGCTCTCCTCTGCCATCCGGTTGTCTTCGGCGAGATCTTTTAACTGATCCAGCCCGTCCTTCTGCCGTCCCTCACTCTCGCTCAGTTGTTCCCTCAGCTCTCCCGTGTTCTCCTTCAGCTGGTCTCTCAGCGCGCCGGAAGTGTCCTCCAGCTTCTTCCCGAGGCTTTCTTCCGTTCCCTTTACCTGTTCCAGCGTGCGTCTCTCCTGGTCTGAGAGGCCGGAGGCAAGCGTATCCAATGCACTTTTCTGTTCCTTCTGCTGCGTCTCCGCCGCCGCTTTCAGCGTATCCAGCTGAGCCTTCAGCTCTGCCTGCTGCGACTTGACGCTCTCCAGCGTCTCCTTTACGCCGCCGACGGACCCCTTCAGACCGCTGACGCTTCCGTCAATGCTGGTAAAGCCCTGCTTCATCGCGCTCTGCATCTTCTCCTGAGCGGAGGCAATCTCCTTTTCCAGGGTCTCCAGCTCCGTGTCCGTCCCGTTTAAAACGTTCAGGAGTTCCTTGTATTCTGCCTTGTTCTCGCCCGACGCCTCCTGAATCAGCTTCCGGATATCCTCCCGGACAGAGGAAAGCTGCGAATCCACATTGCTCTGCAGTTCTCTCGCCGCCTGCTGGTTGCCGGAGGTGCCGTCCTCCCCGCGTTTCCGGGCAGCTTCCCTTTCTTCCTCCAGATTCTCCTGAATGCTGTCAAGCTGCGCGATGACACCGTCCAGATCCTCGCCGATGGAATCGTCCTGAATGACATTGTTGTCCCGATACTCGGTAAGGTTCTTCTGGAGTGTACCTACCTCTGCCGTCAGGCGCTCATAGCTTCCGTCATCCGCAGAAATCTGCCCTCCTGCCAGTGTCTCATCCATCGAAGAAAGATAGATCTGTATCTCCTCCAGCTGCCTTGCCATCTGTTCTTCCTTGACCCTCTGTTCCTCCTGCTGCCGGCTGGAACCCGTCACCTGCAGAATCAGGAGCGTCAGTGTACATCCCGCGAGCAGGAGAACCACCAGAAGGGCAATCATCACCGGCCCCGGCTTCCTTCTCCTGCCGGCTGCCTCTCCGCCGGAATCCTCCAGGCCCTTTCCTTCCCGGTTCCGGGAATCCTCCGCCTCCTCATCCAGCCAGTCAGGCTCCTTCCCGATCCCGGGCGTACTCCGTCCCCATCCCGCATCCTGATTTCTCCGATTCCTTCTGTACTCCATGTGTCCCTCGTTCCTTTCCTGAATCAAAAGTAAATGACTGCCGCACTGATTTCTTCTCATTCAGGCCCCGGAAGGGTACGGATCCGGGAAATCCGATTGCCTTGCACCGGCGCGGTGCG
>DAIMKA010000147.1:0-5396 GCA_036721955.1 Lachnospiraceae bacterium
CACCGAAAAGATTCCCTTCTCTTCTTCCCGCAAATGGAGCAGCGTTTCCCTCAAGGGAATCGGAACCATCTTCCTCGGCTCCCCCGAGAAAATTCTAAGCTACTCTCTGCCGGAAGAAGAAACCGCTCTTCGTGAGGGAAACCGCGTCCTTGCCGCCGGGCTGTACCCGGATCTTTGGAGTGACCGCGGCGAGCTTCCGCCGGCCCAGAAGATTTTTCCTCTGTTCCTCTTTATTCTCTCCGATGTCATCCGTCCGAACGCAAAACGGACACTCCACTACTTCTGCAAGCAGGGAATGTCCGTCAAAATCATTTCGGGTGATCATCCTGTCACTGTTGCCCAGACGGCGCTAAGAGCCGGGGTTCCTCACTGGGATCAGGTTCTTGACCTTTCCGGGATTTCTGAGGAAGAGGATTACACCGCCCTCTGTGAAGAATATACGGTTTTCGCCCGCGTTTCTCCCCGTCAGAAGCAGCTTCTTGTGGCCGCTTTGCAAAAGCGCGGCCACAAGGTTGCCATGACCGGAGACGGCGTCAATGACCTTCTCGCGCTCCGCGAGGCGGACTGTTCCATCGCCGTGGCACAGGGCAGTGAATCCAGCCGTCAGATTGCTCAGATCGTCCTGATGGATTCCGACTTTACTTACCTTCCCAAAGTTCTGGAGGAAGGCCGCCGCGTGATTCATAATGTCACACGGACCGCCGGCGTTTTCTTTATCAAGACGGTGTATTCCCTTCTCCTGTCCGTCATCTGCCTGCTCTCCGGGATGGAATTTCCCTTCATTCCGATTCAGATCACGCTGATTGATGCCTGCATTGAAGCTTTTCCGTCTTTCGCCTGCACGCTGGAAAAGCAGACCGGGCGGATTCGCGGTGCCTTTTTGTCCTGCGCCTTCGGCAATGCTCTGCCTTATGCCCTCTGCATCGTCAGCGGCGTTCTGTTCCTCCGGCTGTATTCCCCATTGACAGGAAGTGTGCTTCAGACCACTCAGTACCTCCTTCTGATCCTGCTCTCCTGGCTCGCAGTGGTGCACAGCTGCCATCCCTTCACGCTGCTTCGTACCGTGGTCTGCGTCCTGTCCGCCGGGGCACTCCTTGGAGCGCTTCTCGTATTCCCGGCTATTCTGGGGCTTGTGCCCCTGACGCGGGCGATGATCCTGGCATTCGCACTGACGGCTACTCTTGGCTGTGCTCTTTTGTTCCTCCTTCAGCGGGTTCAGAAGATTCTTTCCTCGCAGGAGCATCAGTGAATATCCAGCTCCGGCGGTTCATCCAGATGCTGCGAGACGTATTTTCCATCTTTTTTGCGCTGTTTCACGCATTCCGTGAGCAGATATTCAATCTGTCCGTTCACGGAGCGGAAGTCATCTTCTGCCCACGCGGCGATTGCATCATACAATTTCTCATTCAGCCGCAGCGGCACTTGCTTTTTGGCCATAAACCTTCTTCCTTTACAGTAACGGTTCCGCACAGGGCCTTCACGAAAACGATCTCAGGATCATTTCAATAGAGGCTCCCGGAATTCACCACCGGCTGCGCGTCATGATTGCCGCAGAGGACAACCAGAAGGTTCGAGACCATGGCTGCCTTCCGCTCCTCGTCCAGATCGACCGTGCCATTCTCCTTCAGGCGCTCCAGAGCCATTTCCACCATGCCGACCGCGCCGTCCACGATCATCTTCCTCGCATCGATGACCGCAGATGCCTGCTGCCGCTGCAGCATCACTGCCGCAATTTCCGGCGCGTAGGCAAGATAGGTGATCCGTGCCTCCACGATTTCCAGACCGGCCTCCTGTACCTTCTCCTGAATCAGGTCGCGGATTCTCCCCGCAACAACCGTCGTCGAGCCCCGGAGACTTCCGTCGTCCGCCTGTCCGTCTCCCGTGGTATCCACACCGGGGGCCACATCATACGGATAGACCTTCACAATATCGCGCACCGCGGAGTCGCACTGCAGGGAGAGATATTCCTTGTAGTTGTCCACATTGAACACCGCTGCAGCGGTATCCCGCACTCTCCAGATGACGGCTACGCCGATCTCCACCGGATTGCCCAGAACGTCGTTGACCTTCTGCCTCGCATTGCTGAGCGTCATGGCCTTCATGGAAATCTTCTTGCTGACAACTTCCGAGGTCTGATTCGTTCCCGTGGCAAGAAGAATCCGGTGCGCCGTATCGCCTCCGTCCACGTCACCGCTCTGTCCGAGTCTCGTCTTCGCTGCCGGATTCACCGCCACACAAAACGGATTGACGAAATAAAAGCCGGGCTCGCGCAGCGTTCCGATATACTCACCGAACAGGGTGAGCACCAGAGCTTCCTGCGGCTTCAGCACCTTGAAGCCCAGAAACGGAATCCAGCAGACACACAGAAGAATCGCTGCGGGAACAAAGATCACAAGGCCGCGAAGATCCTCAAGTCCAAAAACTGTGCCGGACAGAATCATCAGGACAAGATCCAGTGCGATCACCGCAATCAGTGTGATCAATACCGTCATGCCGTTTTTTCTGGTTTTCAAAATTTTCTCTTTCATGGGACACCCTCCTGTTTTCTTTTAGGTACGTCTGCCCAAAAGGCTTTTGTTTGATATCATTGTGATATCATTATAGTGTCACATTGTCAAGCAGCAGGACCTTTGGGGCTTTCTTTTCGGTATGGTTCCCGCCTGCTTTCGCTTCTCCTCCCTGTTGATCCGAATCCGGTTTCTTTTCTGTTTCAATATTGGAATGTACGAGGTTCCGGCACGTTCCGCGGCACATCATGACTTATGGTCAATTATTTTCGCTTATGCCCTGTTCGCCCCCCAGGAAACGGTCTATAATCATCTTGCAGATTTATTTTGGAAAATCCTTGTTTTCTTTTGGATTTTCCTGAAAAAACGCCTGAAAGGATTTCAATGGATAACGTGCAGAAAAATCAGCAGAACCGTCCCGTCCGTCCTGAGGGAAAGGCCAGTCAGAACAAGCGCAGGAAACGCGAATCCCTGCTGAACAATGCTTTTGATCTCTTCACACAGAAGGGAATTACCGATACAACCATTTCCGATATTGCGGAAAAGGCAGGCGTGGCAAAGGGGACTTTCTATCTCTATTTCAAGGACAAATACGACCTGCGCGACCGGCTCGTCCGTCACAAGGCGGAGCAGATTCTGGAGCACGCCTATGAGGCGCTTCACACTGCTTCCGTAAACGGATCCGCCTGCCTGGACTCTCTGGAGGACAAGGTCATTTTCTTCGCCGACAATGTGCTGATGCAGCTCTCCGGCGACCGGATTCTCCTGAAATTCATCACGAAGAACTTAAGCTGGGCTCTTTTGAAGCGCGATGTCTCCACGCTGGATGCTCCCGACTGCGAGAATGCCAGTTTCATGGAGCGCCTGGAATCCTACTTCCAGGACTCCGCCGTCCAGTACCGCAATCCTGAGGTTCTCCTTTACATGATCGTGGAGTTCATCGGCTCCACCTGCTACAGCTCTATCATCGATTCCGAGCCGATGCCTTTTGAAAAACTGAAGCCCGAACTGCTCGAAGCCGTCCGGGCTATCATGCGCTCGCAGGAAAAGCCTGCTTCCGCCTGATTTTCCCATCCTGTATTTTCATCCTGACAGCAGAATGCCCGGCGCTTTGGAATTTCAGTCAAAGTGCCGGGCACATCTTATCTGCGCAGCAGGATGAATTTCTTCTGCGCCTTTTCGGTTTTTCGCGTTCCATGCCGGGAAAGAATCCGGATCAGAACAGCCCCTCGATCACACCGTCACCGGTCACATCAATGTTCTGTGCGGCGGGAACCCGCGGAAGTCCCGGCATCTGGATGATTTCTCCGGTCAGGACCACGACAAAGCCCGCACCGGCGCTGACGTAGGCATCCCGGACAGTGATGGTAAAGCCGGCAGGACGCCCCAGCTTATGCTGGTCATCCGAGAGCGAGTACTGGGTTTTCGCAACGCAGACCGGAAGGTTTCCGAAGCCGAGCTTTTCGAGATTGGCCAGCGCCTTCTTCGCAGCCGGTGCATACTCCACGCCGTCCGCACCGTAGATTTCCTTCGCGATGGTCTCGATCTTGCCGGTCAGCGGCTGCTCCAGCTCATACAGAGGATGATACTGAGACGGCTTCTGTTCCAGGGTGGCAAGAACCTTCTTTGCAAGATCCTCTCCTCCCTTTCCTCCGTCCGCCCAGACACTTGCCAGTGCGAACTCGCAGTCACGCTCCCGGCAGAAGTTCTCAATCATCCGGTGCTCCGCCTCGGTATCCGAAACGAACGCGTTGATGGCGACGACCGCCGGAACGCCGAATTTCTGCAGATTCTCAATATGCTTGCCGAGATTGACAAGTCCCTTTTCCAGGGCTTCCAGATTCTCCGCCTTCAGCTCTGTCTTCGGCACGCCGCCGTTGTACTTCAGTGCCTGCACGGTTGCAACGATCACTGCCGCATCCGGCTTAAGGCCTGCTGCCCGGCACTTGATGTCCATAAACTTCTCCGCACCGAGATCCGCACCGAAGCCCGCCTCCGTCACCGCAATCTCGCCGAGCTTCAGAGCCGCCCTGGTGGCGCGGACGGAGTTGCAGCCGTGCGCAATATTGGCGAAAGGACCGCCGTGTACCAGAACCGGCGTGTGCTCCAGCGTCTGCATCAGATTCGGCTGCATGGCATCCTTCAGAAGGGCCAGCATGGATCCCACTACCTTCAGTTCGCCTGCCGTCACCGGTTCATTGTCATAGTTGTACGCGACCACCATCCGGGACAGGCGGGCGCGCAGGTCCTCCATATTCTCGGATGCCGCCGTAATGACGAAGTGATCCTCGCGGACCGGACCGTTCACCTTTCCGCCGAGACCGATCGTGATGTTGCGAAGGGCGCGGTCATTCATATCCATGCAGCGCTTCCAGGTGATTCTGGTCGGATCGATGCGGAGGGCGTTTCCGAAGTGAAGATGATTGTCAATCGCCGCCGCCAGCAGGTTATTGGCCGAGGTGATGGCATGAAAATCACCGGTAAAATGCAGATTCAGATCCTCCATCGGAATGACCTGTGCGTAGCCGCCGCCCGCGGCTCCGCCCTTTACACCGAAGCATGGTCCGAGAGAAGGCTCCCGCAGAGCCGCCACCGTCTTCTTTCCAAGGCGCGAGAGTGCATCCGCAAGGCCGATGGAAATGGTTGTTTTTCCTTCTCCTGCCGGAGTCGGATTGATTGCCGTTACAAGGATCAGCTTTCCTTCCGGACGGTTCTGAATTTTTCTCAGATATTCTTCGGAGATCTTCGCCTTGTATCTGCCGTACAGCTCCAGATCGTCCTCTTTCATCCCGAGGCCCTCTGCAATTTCCCGGATAGGCCGGATTTCCGCGTTTCTTGCAATTTCGATATCCGTCATTTTTTTCCTTTCTGTGCCGCGTTTTTTTGCGG
>DAIMKA010000148.1:0-5348 GCA_036721955.1 Lachnospiraceae bacterium
CACCCCGAGGAGAAATGCCCGAACGGGCTTTCTCCGATGGGATCATCGAAATTGGTGCCGCTCAGCGGCACCAATTCGTGTTTGAACGTGTCATATCGATGTCGCGTTCAAACCTCTTTCCTTCCTGTAAGCGTCCAGTCCGCCCCACTTCTGATCCTTGTCCGAAAGCGTCAGCGCAGTTCCGTCCTTCAGTGCGTAGCCCTCTGCCGACGGTGTTCCGTGATAGTCTCCCGTCAGCTCCGGCCATTCCACACCGATGGCAGGATCGTTCCAGGCAATACCCGCCTCATCGTTCGGATGCCAGAAATCGTCCACCTTATAGCAGAACTCCGCTTCGTCCGAAAGGACCAGGAAGCCGTGTGCAAAATGCTTCGGAATGAAGAACTGCTTCTTGTTCTCAGAAGACAGCAGGACGCCGAACCACTTCCCGAAGGTCTCCGATCCGGGACGCAGGTCCACAGCGACATCAAATACCGCGCCGTTTACCACGCGCACCAGCTTCGACTGCGCGTACTGAATCTGAAAGTGAAGGCCGCGGAGCACGCCCTTTTTGGAAGACGACTGATTGTCCTGAACAAAGTTCACGTCAATTCCTGCTGCCGCAAAGTCCTTCTGCTGATACGTTTCCATGAAATATCCGCGGTCATCTCCATGAACCGTAGGCGTAATCACCTTCAGTCCCTGAATACCGCCGCAGTTATCTTCTACCTGAATCTGTCCCATTTTATCCTTTCCAGCCGCCGGCCCACCGGCAGCATCAAGAGAAATCCGGAAGAATGCTTTCTCTTATATTCATCCTTCCGCGGTATCCCGCCAATCAGCCGAGTCCGTTAGCAATTTCCACCAGATACCGGCCGTAATTCGTCTTCATCAGAGGCTCCGCCAGCTTCAGCAGCTGCTCTCTGTCAATAAAGCCCTTCTTGTAGGCAATTTCCTCAATGCAGGAAACGTACAGTCCCTGCCGCTTCTGGAAGGTCGCCACGAAATTGGCCGCATCCAGAAGAGAGTCGTGGCTTCCCGTATCCAGCCACGCAAAGCCCCTTCCCAGCTGCTCCACATAGAGATTCCCTCTGCGAAGATACTCGTTGTTGATGCTGGTGATCTCGATCTCACCTCTTGCGGACGGCTTTACATTTCTGGCGATCTCCACAACATCATTGTCGTAGAAGTACAGCCCCGGAACCGCATAATTGGACTTCGGCTGCTGCGGTTTCTCTTCAATCGAAATGGCCTTGCCGTTCTCATCGAACTCCACCACACCGTATGCCGTCGGATCCTTGACATAATAGCCGAAAATGGTCGCGCCGCTCGTCCGCTCCGCTGCATTCCGGAGGACCCGCGAGAAGCTCTGACCGTAGAAAATATTGTCGCCGAGGACCAGTGCGCAGGAATCACCGCCGATGAAATCTGCACCGATGATGAACGCCTCCGCCAGTCCGTTCGGATGCTCCTGCACCGCATAGGAGAAATTCATTCCCAGCTGCGATCCGTCTCCCAGAAGATCCTCGAAAACCGGAAGGTCTCTCGGAGTTGAGATGATCAGCACCTCCCGGATTCCGGCCAGCATCAGGGTGGAAAGCGGATAGTAGATCATCGGCTTGTCATAGACCGGCATGATCTGCTTCGAGATCGCCTTGGTCAGCGGGTACAGTCTTGTGCCGGAACCTCCGGCAAGAATAATTCCCTTCATTTCAGCACCTTCTTGTCTCCGTACATGGTCTCATAGTACTGCTGGTAGTTGCCGCTCGTGATGTGCTCCATCCAGTCCATGTGATCGAAATACCACGTGATGGTCTTGCGGATGCCTTCCTTGAACATGGTCTCCGGCTGCCAGCCGAGATCCCGGTGAATCTTGTCCGGTGCGATCGCGTATCGGCGGTCATGTCCCTTACGGTCCTCCACGTACTCGATCAGGTCTTCGCTGACATTCTGCTTCCTCGGATCGGAATCATCCAGTTCCTCGCGCAGAACCTCAATGATCGTCTTCACGATTTCGATGTTCTGCTTCTCATTGTGTCCACCGATATTGTAGGTTTCGAACAGTTTCCCCTTTTCCTGCACAAGGTCGATTGCCTTGCAGTGATCCTCCACATACAGCCAGTCACGGACGTTTTTGCCGTCGCCGTAAACCGGAAGCCGCTTTCCGGAGAGGGCATTGTTGATCATCAGCGGGATCAGCTTCTCCGGGAACTGATAAGGGCCGTAGTTGTTGGAGCAGTTCGTGATGTTCGCCGGGAAATGATAGGTGTCCATGTACGCCTTCACCAGAAGGTCCGAGGATGCCTTCGATGCGCTGTACGGACTGTGAGGCGCATAGGGGGTCGTCTCATAGAAGTACGCGTTCGGATCCTCCGGCAGTGATCCATACACTTCATCCGTCGAAACATGCAGGAACTTCTTCCCTTCCTTATAGTTGCCGAGAGGATCCGGTCCCTCCGGCAGCTCCCAAGCTTCCTTGGCACAGTTCAGCATATTCGCCGTTCCCATGACATTTGTCTTGACGAACAGCTCCGGCTCGCGAATGGAACGATCTACATGGGACTCCGCTGCAAAATGGATGACGCGGTCAATGTCGTTCTCCCGGAAAACCTTCCGGATGGCTTCCTTGTCACAGATATCTGCCTTCACGAACGTATAGTTCGGAAGGTCCTCCACGTCCTTCAGGTTCTCCAGATTCCCGGCGTAGGTCAGCTTGTCCACATTGATGATACGGATGCTGTCACCGTATTTCTTCAGCATATAATGAATGAAATTCGAGCCGATGAAGCCGGCACCTCCGGTTACAAGAAATGTTTTCATATCCGTTTTCTCCCTCTGACCTGCCTGTGCGGCAGGAATGCAAGAAGCTGCCGGTCTCTCGGAAAAAACCGGCATATCCACAGGAACATCCGGTTCCACCGTCACATTCCCGAACTGTTAACAGAATTTTACAAGCTAGAGTATACCATAAAACTCTCTCCGGCGTTTCTTAATATGAGCGATAGCTGATATTCATGTCCACGTCCCCGCTGATTCCGCTCACTTTTCCGGTCGAGCTGTACTGCCAGATATCGTAGCGCGTTCTGGAATAGGTAGGTTCTGCGGCATACTGGGCAAGCCAGATATGATAGCTCGTCAGGGCACCGGTATTGATTCTCTCCGAGAACCAGTTCGTATTCGCATACACGCCGGCGGACAGTCCCGCGTTCTGGACCGTCCTGCAGAACGCCGCGATATTGGCCGTTCTCTGACTGACACTGATGGCATCGCCTCTTCCCCCGGAGCTCTCCACATCCAGGAAAATCGGGAGTGAAATCCCATAGCTTCTGGCAATCTGAACCGCCATGGAGGCTTCCTCGACAGCCTCGGCCTCATTCACCGCCTGGGAGAAGAAATACAATCCTACCTTCAGGCCCGCGTTTTTTGCTCCCGTCACATTGGTTCCCACCGCGGTGTCCCGAACCAGCATTCCCGCGGAGGAACCGCGGTAGCCGCAGCGGACAATGGCAAAAGAAATCCCGGAGTTTGCCACTTCGCCCCAGTTGATCGGACCGTTCCACATGGAAACATCGATTCCCGCCTTTGTATCGCCGCCCGAAAAGATTCCTTCCTCGCTGAAGGTATAGGAGACTCCCTGAATGATCTGCGATCCGGTCACATAATTTCCGTTTTTATCATAATAATAGGTAAGACCGTTGATGTGCTGCCAGCCGGTGTACCTGTACTGCTTCTCCGCCGCAGTTTTCCGGTAAAACGTATCATACCGGCTGTAATCCGCCGCAGTCGCCGCGCGGTAATCCTCTCCATCCTTCACATAAAGAGGATTTCCATCCGCATCCTTCAGCGGTGAGCTGTCGTCCGTCCCCTCTGTCACCTTCACGGGAACGCTCTTCGATATCTCCGGATATTCCCGGAGGCCTACCCGGATCTCACAGCTTCCCGCGCCCTCCGCACGTACAGTTCCTCCGTCCGAGACGGTTGCCACCGCTTCATCCGAAGAGGTATACGTCACCGTCGCGGTTTCCGCATCCTGAACCGTCACGCGGATACTCTGCGTTTTTCCCCTGGTCAGATGAATTTCCGACGGATCCGTGGAAAGCGATGGATTCTTCGCGGAATCGCCCTCCCCGGAACTCCCGGCCCCGGTATTTTCCGAATCGGTCTCTCCCGTATTTTCTTCCTGGTCGGACTCTGTCCCTTCGGACGAAGAGTTGTCCGTATTTCCCTCCGCCGAAGCTTCCTCCGTCCCCTGCGCCGCCGCATCGTCCACAGAGGAGAGGCACCGGAATTCCTCTTTTCCTGGAATCCTTGCACTCGCATAAGGATCCGGAATGCTGCTTTTGCTCACTTCTTCATAGGAATCTTCCGAATCGTTCCCATCCACCTCCGTACGGGTGGATTCCACCCATTCCACCGTGTCCCTGATGACACTCTCGACAGGGGTATCATTCCTTGCGGTATCCTCTCTGGCGGCATTGACCTCCGAAGCACTCTTGACCTCATCCGCAACATCCACAACCTCATACGCGATGTGGTCCGAAACCTCAATCGTCTGCGCCTCTTCCGGAATCCGGTAACGGGAATAGCTCCGGTAATCCGGATCCTCCCGGTAATCGTCTCCCTTCGACTTGATGCTCTCCAGATCGATCAGCGGCTCCAGCGACACCTCCCAGGTTCCATTGGAAAGGCCCGTCAGATAGACAATGCCGTCCCGATCCTCATCGGTCTTCTCCGTCACCTTCCCGTCCGGCCCTTTTACCCGGACCTGAAACGGTACGCCGCCGATCAGGGACTGTTCCTTCTTTCTCCGGATCTTCACCTTCAGATCGCTCTGAATGGTGGAAAGGGTGAACTCAACCTGCACGGAGCCCTCTTCTGCCTCCAGCTGCGCATCGGCCTGTGCTTTTTCCCGTGCCTTTTCTTCTTCCTGTGCTTTCTTCTCGTCCTCTTCCACACGGATTGCCGCAAGCGCCCGCGCGGTATCGGCATTCAACACCTGATCTCCGGGAAGCTGATCCCCGACGCTTGCAAGGAGCACCCGTTCCTTCTGAATCTTCCGGTTTCCCGCATAGGAAATGCCTCCTCCGATCAGCGCGGCGGCAATTGCCGCCGCAAGGAGTCCTATGACAGCATCTGCGGCAGGGATTCTGCCTCCCGGCCATTTCCATGCCCCTCTCTTCCCATTCGAAGGATTTTCGTCCGGCAGGGCAGGCACCTGTGCATCTTCGTCCTCTTCCCTCCCGTGCGTTTTCTCGCTTATGTCCGATTCATCCGGGCAGAGCTCCGCCGTATCATTTCCCTCATCCGAAAACCATCCCACCGGTTCCTCGTCCAGATCGTCATTCCACTCGCCCGGCCGAAGCTTTGGA
>DAIMKA010000149.1:0-4175 GCA_036721955.1 Lachnospiraceae bacterium
GCCATGTTCCGTTATGACCTTCTGGGCTATGACCGGTACGTTCCGAAGGCAGAGGACGTGGAGAGCGCCGCGCTCTATGTCTACAACGACAACAGCTTCTATTACCCGATGGACAGCAATCCGAATGATTCGGTGTCTGATGAGCAGCATGTGATGGAGGACATGAAGCTGACGGATATCCCGGCGCTTCTGTCCATCACGAAACCGGCGATGGAAGCGCAGAGAACCATGGACGCGGAGGGAGGAACAGACGGATGGTCCGCCGAGGTCTGCTACCGGCTGAAAAACGGACGGAAGGTCTACCGCAGCATTCTGATTCCATATGACACCGATGCCGGGACTCTGGACAGGATCGTGGCAAGCGATGCCTACAAGGAGGGCCTGTTCCCCATTTACTCCAACATGATCCTGCAGGAGGCTTCGGAGAAGAGCGGAACGGTGACCTTCAGCAACGGCTACCGGACGCTTTCCGGCTCCGGCACGCTGTATCAGGAATTTGAAGAGGCCTACAAGAAGGATCTGGAGCAGTACTCCTTCAGCCTGATGAACCGGGAGAGCAGCCTCGGGAGAGTTGCCTTCCAGACCTACCGCCCGTTCTACATGGATCAGGAGTATGACGTCTATCCGTCGTACGAGCATACCATTGCCTTCCTGAAGGAGCATGACCTTTATCCGGAGGAGGCGACGGCAGAGGACGTCCGCAGCATTACCGTGACGGACTACGAGGCGGACAGCACCTCGGAGGCGGAATATACGGATCCGGAGAAGATTCAGGAAATCATGGATCATTCGGTCGTTGTCATCTCCTCGAACTGGAAAAAAGATGATGTGGCGGACTATCAGTATGACCTTTCGGTTTCGACGAATCAGACCGACAACATGACGTATTACAGCTGCTATTTCCGGAAGGGAGAGGTCCCGGCGTTCGTCCTGCAGGACCTGGAGGAAAACCGCACGGAGAATTCCGATGAGGACGAGGACATGATGCTGCGCTGATGACTGCCGCGGCAGACACACGGAATGTACCGGAGAAGGAGACCACGCGGCCTCCTTCTTTTTATGTCAAGTCTTGCTTTCTTAAAAATTCGTCATATCATATATTCCTATAGGGGAAAACTCCATATTTTTATGCAGATGCAACGATTCGGAATCGAAGCTTCTGCCGGACGTGTTTATTTAAGGGGAAGGCACGGCCGGCGGCGATTCCGAATCGCTGTATGCGTCATAGCGCAAAATGAGCAGGAGGGGGTTGTCGTGCAGATTATTGAATTTCTGATCTTTTTCCCGTTTGCGGTCGCGCTGGTGCTGTTCCTCATGGGCAGCAGCGAGCGCGTGTACGCGGCGCGCAAGGCCGTGGTGAAGGGCGCGGGACTTGCCATTATGGCGGCCGTGATTTTCCTGGCAGTGCGTGTGCTCGGCGGGAAGGATGACTACGCGTTTCTGACGAATGCGAAGACGGCGAACGTTCTGATCATGATCGGGGAACTGGTCCTGATGGGAATCGTTATTTTCTATTCGCTCCGCTATAAGAAGATCTACGCGATGCTCCTGTCCGTTGCAGGAACCGTTCCCATCCTCTGGCTGGATCTGTCCGGAAGAATGCCGGAGGGGGCGGCGCATTTCCACATCGACAATCTCACGGTCATCATGTGTCTGGTGGTCGGGATTGTCGGAAGCCTCATCTGCATTTACGCAGTGGGCTATATCAAGGATTACCACCAGCATCACCGCGATTATCCGGAGCGGTCGAACTGGTTCCTTGCGATGCTGTTCGTGTTTCTGGGAGCAATGTTCGGGCTTCTTTTCTGCGACAGCATGGCGTGGATGTATTTCTTCTGGGAGATCACATCGGTCTGTTCCTTCCTCCTGATCGGCTACAACAAGCAGGAGGAGTCCATCCGGAACTCGTTCAAGGCCCTTTGGATGAACCTTCTGGGCGGCTGCGCGTTCGCGGTTGCCATTCTGTATTCGGCCCTGCAGCTTCATATCACGAATCTGTCCCAGCTTCTTACGATTGATGAGGCGGCGGTTCCCGGCGTCATGATCGTTCTCGTGATGCTGGCGTTCGCGGCCATGACGAAGAGTGCGCAGTTTCCGTTCTGCGGATGGCTCCTCGGCGCCATGGTGGCACCGACGCCGACCTCCGCGCTTTTACACTCCGCGACCATGGTCAAGGCGGGCGTCTACCTTCTGATCCGGATTTCGCCGATGATGAAGGGAACGCTGACGGGAGTTCTGGTCACGCTGATCGGCGGCTTTACCTTTTTTGCAGCCTCGCTCATGGCGATTGCCACCTCGGACGGCAAAAGAGTCCTCGCGCACTCCACCATTTCGAATCTCGGCCTGATCGTCGCCTGCGCCGGTGTCGGCCTTCCGGAATCCGTGTGGGCCGGCGTCATGCTGATCATTTTCCACGCGGTGTCGAAGTCGCTGATGTTCCTGTGTGTCGGAGCGGTGGAGAACGTGACGGGATCCCGCAACATTGAGGACATGCACGGCCTCATCATCAAGCTCCCGCGCCTTGCCATTGTCATGATCATCGGCATCTGCGGCATGTATCTGGCCCCGTTCGGCATGCTGATCGCCAAGTGGGCGGCACTGAAATCCTTCATCGATTCCAACAGCGTGTGGCTGGTTCTGTTCCTTCTGTTCGGCACGGCCAGTACCTCGTTTTACTGGGGAAAGTGGCTCGGCAAGCTCTTTGCGGTCATCCATAAATCACAGGCCCTAAAGGACACCACGCACCGCGGAGAATGGCAGTCGATCATTCCGCTGGCCGGCCTTGTCGTTGCGATGTGCTTTTTGTTCCCGTCGATCTCGACGTACCTGATCCAGCCGGTCTTAAGCCAGATGTTCCGGAAAAATGTTCCGGCCGTCATCGGCGGTTCGGACATCATCGTCATGCTGTTCATGTTTGCACTGGTCGTGGCACTCCCGATTGCGGGTGTGTTCATTTCCAGACACCGCGGGGGCATCACGGAGCACAACACGAGGTCCTATATGTCCGGCGTCAACGCGGCGGATGACCGTCATTTCCTGAACTCGTTCGGCGATGTGCAGAGTGTGTACATGTCCAACTGGTACATGATTGACTTCATCGGCGAGCTGAAGATCATGAAGCCGTGCCTGTTCCTGTCCACGGCCATTCTGATCACGTTCCTGATGATTATCATAGGGAGGGCGCTGTAATGGTATCAATCGCTTTCAAACTTCTGATGGCAGTGGTCTCGATCCTTCTGATCGGCCCTCTGGTGGGAGGCCTGTTATCCGGAACGGACCGGTTTCTCTCCGCGAGAATGCAGAGAAGGCAGGGGCCGCCGATCCTGCAGCCGTTCTACGACATCAGCAAATTTTTCCAGAAAAAGGCCTACATCGTGAACGGCCTGCAGCACTTCCTGGTGGTCGGACACCTCCTGTTCCTGATGCTGTCCATCGGGATCATCTATGCGGGGCAGGATATTCTTCTTGCAATTTTCTCGCTGACACTGGCGGAGATGATGCTGTGTCTGGCGGCGTTTTCGGCGAGCGCCCCGTACTCGAACATGAGCGCACAGCGCGAGATGCTGCAGATGGCCTGTGCGGAGCCGATTCTCCTGCTCCTGTGCATCGGTCTGTATCTGTCCTCCGGAAGCTTTATGGTGAAGGACATCATCCGCTGCGATCTTCCGGCGGTGGTGAAGACGCCGGGCATTTTCTTCGCATTTCTGATCGTGCTGCCGATTGAGCTCCGGAAATCGCCGTTTGACATCAGCACCTCACATCACGCCCATCAGGAGATGGTAAAGGGCGTGACGACGGATATTTCAGGAAGCGTCCTCGGGATTGTGGAGCTCTCGGAGTGGTACGAGCTGTTCCTGATGGTGACGCTGACGGGCCTGTTTTTCCTCTGCTCGAATCCGGCCTCCATCGTGTACGCCATCCTCGCGGCGCTCGTCGTGATGTTCGGCATGACGCTCTGCGACAATGTGTTTCCGCGTGTCCGCTGGGAGCGGATGCTCGCCTTCACCTGGGGAACCACGCTGGTCGCGGGCGGCGGCAACATGCTGATTCTGATGCTGCTGGACAAGTAAGCAGGAAGTTGTTGTAAGACCGAAGAAAAATACGGCTCCTGCAGCGGCCGGGCTGCGGCTGCGGAATTCCTGACCGCTCATGTTTTACGAAAGAAAAAAGCAACG
>DAIMKA010000149.1:4185-5300 GCA_036721955.1 Lachnospiraceae bacterium
CGGAACCGTTGCAAAAAGATGAAAAGAGCGGGCGGAGAAGGCGGCAGAAAGGAAACGAAAGTCATGAAAATATCAAAATCACCCTGGGTTCTTCACTATGACGGATCCAGCTGCAACGGATGCGACATCGAGGTCCTCGCGGCGACGACGCCGCGCTATGATCTGGAGCGGTTCGGCATCATCAATACCGGCGACCCCAAGCATGCGGACGTCTTTCTGATCACCGGCGGCGTCAATTTCCAGAACCGGATGGTGGTGCAGCAGCTGTACTCGCAGATGCCGGATCCGAAGGTCGTGGTGGCGGTCGGCATCTGTGCCTGCGACGGCGGCGTGTTCAAGGAGTGCTACAACATTATGGGCGGTGTGGACAAGGTCATCCCGGTGGATGTCTATGTCCCGGGGTGCGCCGCGAGACCGGAATCCATCATTGACGGCGTCGTAAAGGCTCTGGCCATTCTGGATCACAAGAGAGAGCGGATGCGCGAGGGGCTTCCCGCAGAGGAGAAGGAGTGGACGCCTTCGGAGCAGGCAGGAAAGGGCGCCGAGGCGATGGCCAGCCAGGAGGCGCGCATTGAGGCACAGATCAAGGCCTCGGATGCGGCAAGGGCGGCAATGAGAAAGGAACAGGAGGAAGAGCTTCATGGCGGACATGAATGAGAAGCTGGCGGCTGCCGGCAAAACATTTGCGGACGTGGCATCGACGAAAAAGCCGGTCCCTTCGGTTTCGGAGGAAGCCGCGGTGCGGGAGACCGGGACGCCGGACATGCCTGTCGAGGAGATCGAGGTCCGGGAGCTTCTGGATGCGGTGACGAGAATCCGTCATGACGAATGGAGGCTGATTCAGATCTGTGCGACCAAAGTGGAAGAGGATACCTATGAAATTCTGTACACCTTCGGACGCGCGTATGACATCCGGAATCTCCGCCTCCGGGTACACGGAAGCGACCGCGTCTCCAGCATCACCAGCATCTATGAGGTGGCCTACCTGTATGAGAATGAGATTCATGACCTGTACGGGATCGAGATTGATATGATGAACTACGATTTCAACGGAAAGCTGTTCCGCACCGTCATTCCGACACCGTTCCGGTAAATAAGGCAAAACCACTGCACTC
>DAIMKA010000150.1:0-5278 GCA_036721955.1 Lachnospiraceae bacterium
CCAGGATGGAAGAGGCCTTTCACCGGCTGGAGAGGTATGTTTTCTGCGTGAAATGAATTTGTATAAATTGAGCAAAACGCATGGATTAATTTTTGAGAAGAACAAGCACGCGGTTGTGCAAAGCGATTAGAATATCTGCTAAAAAGCCGCATTCTGAAGAGAAAATGCTCCAGGATGCGGCTTTTTGCAGAGGGTTTATAAAAGATCATCCTATCCGGGATGTACATTCTGCCGTATCCTTGCTCTATCAGATGTTCCCAAGGGGGAACAAGGTGTTGTTTTGATTCAAGGAGGGAAGTTATGAAAAGTAAGGTAATGAAGAGAGCACTGGCAGCAGTGATGACCGGCATTCTTGCAGGCGGCATGCTGGCCGGCTGCGGTTCTTCTGCGTCGGGAGATTCCACGACATCGTCCGGATCCGGATCGGCAGCAGCGAGCGCAGACACTGCGGCGGCAGACGGCGCGGTTGATCTTTCTTTCTATATCTGGAGCGATGAGGAGAACTACATCTCTAAGGTTGTGGATCAGTACAACTCTTCTCAGGACAAGATCCACGTCACTCTGACTTCCATTCCGAGTGACAGCTACGATGACAAGCTGAAGGTCCTTCTGGCAGGTCAGTCGGACGTTGATATCGTTGATATCCGCGGAATGGCACAGGCAACCACCTATGCGTCAGGCGATGCGCTTCTGGACCTGACTGACAGAATCGCGAACAGCGATCTGGACACCAGCAAGTACGGCGATATGTGGGCGAATAGCACCTACAACGGCAAGTACTACATCCTTCCTACCAGAACCACCTGTTGGGCACTTCTGTACAATGCAGATCTGATCAAGGAGGCAGGGCTTGAAGCACCCGGTCAGATGACATGGACGGAATATAAGGAATACGCCGACAAGCTCAGGGATTTCTATGATGGAAAGACCGCAGAGGACGGAACACCGATCAAGGCCGGCTACTGGGTACCGTGGATCTATATTTTTGATGCAGTACAGCACGGATCCTACGCAAATGATGAAGACACACAGTATCTGCAAGAGTCCATCGAGCTGCTGAAGAGCCTGTATTCCGACGGATCTCACTACAGCTATGAGGATGTTTCCTCCGGTACGTATGATTACATTTCTGAGTTCGAGAACGGACATGTTGCTCTTCTTCCGAATGGTGAGTGGTGCGTCAACATGCTGATGCAGGCACAGGCGGAGGGCAAGACCGATGTCAACTGGGAAGTTGCTCCGATGCCGGTTCCGGAAGGCGTTGAAGATGGAACGAGCTGGGGGCAGTTCCAGTTCGCAGGTATTACCGCCTCCACCAAACACCCCGATGAGGCGTTTGATTTCCTGAAGTATCTCTGCGGCGAGCAGGGCGCAGAAATTTACGCTTCTTCAGGAATGATTCACGCATACTCCACCGACAGTGCGGCACAGGCTCTGAAGGATGCTTCCGGCAAGGAATCTGTACAGGTTCTCTTTGATGCGAAGAAGATTCAGGAGCAGCCGACCACAGAAGGCTATGATCAGTTCTTGAACGCTTTCAATGAGCAGGCACAGTTGTATTTCCTGGATGAGCAGGACGTTGACACCACAATGGCGAACTTCAAGGATCAGGCGGATGCTCTTCGTGCAGAGGGTCTGAAGTAAGACAGGATAAAAAGGAACGGTACCGGTGTTCCGGGAACAGCGGTATATCGCATAAAATTCTCTGGAGAGGGACTTTTTCTCGGGCAATCGGAGGAAAGGTCCTTTTCCATTCTTTACATGACCATATCGGGGAATTCGTCTGGCGGCTGATGCTCCTGCCTGGAGCAGGAACGAAAAGAACGCCGGGCTCCCGCTTCGGAGAATTCACCTCCGCGAAAATCTCACGATGCTGCAGGCAAGCTGCGGCAAGAAAGGCAACTATGAAAGACACTTCGAAGAAGGAAAGCACGAAGTCGAAGGGATTTGCAAAAGCAAGGCGCAGAGAAATCATTTCCGGTTATCTCTTTGTACTTCCGAACTTTGTGGGATTCTTTATTTTCATGATGATTCCGATCGTGATGGGCTTTGTTATTTCGCTCACCAATTACGATGGCTTCACCAAAATGGACTTTGTCGGACTCAAGAATTACATCGACATGTTCAAGGATGATTATTTCATCGTATCGGTGAAGAATAATTTTCTGTACACACTGGTAACGGTGCCGGTCACGCTGATACTCTCTACACTTCTTGCGGTGGCCCTGAACACAGGCATTAAGGGCTCCAGCCTGTTCAAGACGATGTATTTCTTCCCTTACATCACCTCCATGGTTGCCGTTGGTATCATCTGGACGCTCCTGTTCAACCCGACCGTGGGCCCGATCAACAATGTACTGCGTGCAATCGGAATCGCGAACCCTCCGAAATGGCTGCTCTCCACGAAATCCGCACTCTGGGCGGTTATGATTGTGGCGATCTGGAAGGGCGTCGGCTACTACATGGTCATGATTCTTGCAGGACTACAGGGAATTCCGAAGCAGCTCTACGAAGCCGCAGAAGTTGACGGAGCAGGTCCGGTCCGGAAGTTCTTCAGCATTACGCTTCCGCTCCTTTCGCCCACGACCTTCATGGTTACCATTCTTTCCATTATTTCTTCCTTCCAGGTCTTTGATCTGATTCAGATCATGACTGAAGGCGGCCCGGGACGGGCAACCAACGTACTGGTATACCGGATTTATCAGGAAGGCTTCCAGTACATGCATTATGGATACGCATCCGCAATGGCATATTTCCTGTTTGCTGTCATTCTTGTAGTCACTCTGATCCAGTTCAGGGGCCAGAAAAAATGGGTTACATACATGTAATAACAACGAGGACTGCAGACGGGCTGTGAGGGAGAACGCGCGAGCTCGCAGCGGGCTCCGGAGCAGGGCGGATGTTGGACGACTGTCCAACATTGAGGATTTGCAAAGCAAATACGAGATGCAGTCATACCTGTGCGATGCTGTCCGAATGGAAGAAAGTAGTGAGAAAATCATGGAAAAAGAAGCTGTAATCAAGAAAAAAGATCATCACCCGGTGCGGAGTGCGATCCTGTTCATCGTCCTTCTGCTTTTCGGTATTACGATGATCATCCCGTTTGTCTGGATGCTGTCATCCTCCTTTAAGTACAACAATGAAATTTTCCTGTATCCGATCCGGTGGATTCCAAACCCGATCCGTTTCTCCAATTACGTGGAGGTCTGGACGGAAATTCCGTTCCTCCGGTACTATCTGAACACGCTGGCTTATTCTCTGATTGTTACGCTGGGACAGCTGTTCACCTGTTCCCTGGCGGCGTACTCCTTTGCGAAGCTGAACTATCCGGGCCGTGACAAGCTGTTTCTTGCTTATCTGGCAACGATGATGGTTCCGTGGCACGCAATTATGATTCCGCAGTTCATCGTCAATAAGACCCTGGGTTTGTATAACACCCCGTGGGCTCTGATCTTCATGAACCTGTTCAGTGCATTCGGTGTATTCCTCCTTCGCCAGTTCATGCTGGGAATTCCGGACGAGCTCTGCGAGGCCGCAAGAATGGACGGCTGCAGCGAGTTCGCGAATTACTGGAGAATCATCCTTCCTCTGTGCAAGCCCGGACTTGCCACACTGACGGTATTCACCTTCAACTTCATGTGGAATGACTATATGGCACCCATGATCTATCTGGATGACGACAAGATCAAGACGATCCAGCTCGGACTCGCGGCATTCCGCACCCTGTACAAGACGGAATATGGCCTGATCATGGCAGGAACGGTCTGCTCCCTGATCCCGATGGTCGCCTTGTATGTCTGCGCGCAGAAATATCTGATCGAGGGAATTGCCTTCTCGGGCCTGAAGGGATGAGAAAAAACGTCTGAAGGGTAGATGTGCCTGGCACAGGAACCCTACTGTCAGGCAGAGATATCAGGTGATCCGAATTTCGGGAAAAGAGATCGGGGCCGTCGGAAGTGGTTCCGGCGGCCCCGATTTTTGTAAAAAAGAGCGGATCAGGGAGCCTTAAAGATGTCAGTCCGCTGCGCTTCAAAATGCTTCATTGCTTCATCCAGCGACTGCTCTTTGGCAAAATAGCTTTTGGCCTCACGGTTGAAGACCTCAATGGTCTCCTGATAGCCGGGAATCGGGAGCTGTTCCTGGATCTTTCTGGATTCAAAGAAATAGTGTGCGGAATCATGACCGGCTGCCTTCTGATAGGAAGCTGCGATCTGGTCATCGGAATAGGCAGGGATGATGGCGTGATTCGCGTAGATTTCCGCACCGCCTTTGCCGCACAGGAAGAGAAGAAAATCAAAGGCTTCTTCCGGATGCTTTGTGGAGGAGCAGATGCTCATGTACTGGTATTGCCCCCATGTGGTGCCGTCCTCCTGCCCGGAGCTGACCGGCATCGGAGCAATGTCCCAGTCCGGAATGGATTTTCCGGAGGCTTTGTCTTGAAGGAGAAGATTCACCATCCATTCTCCGTTTGGAACCATGGCAACGTTTCCTGCCTCGAAGGTGTTGTAGACGTCCTCAGGCGGATCTTCGACCTCTTCCATCTCATAGTAGGTGACATGTGAGCTCTCATAAAGAGAATTCAGGAACTGCAGAGACTGTCGGAGAGGTGTGATGTTATCATCGGTCAGATAGGTACCGCCCTGCAGGGCAATGCAGTTGGGAATCCAGGGAAGAAAATATCCGCCGCGGATATTTTTCTCCGGATTCGTCAGCTGATCTGCAAGGTCGGCATATTCCTCCCAGGTCATCTGACCGGGATAGGGAAGCTCAGCCTGGTCGAAGAGCTCTTTGTTGTAGAATAAGGCCCAGCAGGTTGTGCGGGTCGGGATGGCGTAGTAGCGGTCCTGGTAGGTGATGTCGTTGAACATGTTGCCGTAAGCGGTCGTGTCGATGGTATTGTGTGCAATACTGTCGCGGACATAATCAGTGAGATCAAGGATCAGATTTTTGTTGGCAAGCTGCACGGTCTTGGCGATCCCCTTGATCCCGACCAGATCATAGGTGTTGGAATCGGTCAGAACCGTGTCGATGTTCTGGTCGTAGTCGTCGTTGGACAACGGAAGCACGCGGACCGTGACATCTTTGGAAATGGCACTGTAGGCGTCTGCAGCGGCGGTGACATAGGTCAGTTCATCGGCCCACACACAGACGGTGAGAGTAACCGGGGCGTTGGACGATTCTGTGGCAGATTGTGATTCCGGTGCGGAAGAACAGCCGCCAAGAAGAGCCGCGGTCATAGAAATTCCAAGGACCGGAACCAGAAGAAAACGGATCCGCT
>DAIMKA010000151.1:0-354 GCA_036721955.1 Lachnospiraceae bacterium
CTAAAGAACATCAGACTGGCTCTGTTCCCATCTGCCTTCTCAGCACACTTCTGCGTACCAGCAATGCCGGCTGATAAATTTTTTTATTTCGCTCTGACTCATTTCCCTCCATACTCATCCACCGATTAATCTCTTCTCCGATGAATTTTCCCATCTCATCAATAGGTACACGAATTGTGCTAAGAGGGATTTCCATTACATCTGCAAATGGCACATCATCAAATCCGATCACCGACAGCTGCTCCGGAATCCGAATCCCGTAATTTCTTGCCGCACGGTAAATTCCAAATGCCATTTCATCATTGAACGAGAATACTGCCGTCACGTTCTGGCCCATCAGATAAGAAAGGGACT
>DAIMKA010000151.1:405-5251 GCA_036721955.1 Lachnospiraceae bacterium
CCGCTCCTGCGTCACGGCATAGCTTCTCTCTCCGGCAAGACATCCAATTCTCCGGTGTCCGTTTGCAATCAGATTCCGTACTGCGAGAAGCGCTCCCTTATGATAGTCAAATAATACATCCGTCCCCGGGCACGAAAATCCGTAATCATCCATTGCAATGATTGGAACTCCCATCCTCTGCACGCGCTCCTGAATCAGATGATTTTCCTCTTTCTTCCCAATATCAAGTGATTTTGCCCAGATAATAGCCGAAACATTTTCCGATTCCATCTGATTCAGAATTTCTGCCGCATTGGCCTGCTCATCCGAATATACATGACAGATCGGCGAATAGCCATTTTTTTCAATCTCACGGTCAATCGCCATATACAGCGAAGAAATATGCGTATTGCGCAAGTCATTGACCACAATTCCCACACTCCGGCTCCTGCGTTTCACAAGACTGACTGCAGCCAGATTCGGCTGATAGTTCATTTTTCTGGCAACTTCACGAATATGCGCCCGCGTATTCGCGGAAATCCGATTGGGTTTATCCGATAGCGCCATCGAAACTGTGGAGACAGATACTCCACATTCTTTAGCAAGATCTTTAATTGTTACCTTCATCTGTGCCACCTCATCCCTCCTGCAGTCTTAAACGGTCTCCGAATGCGGGAGTCCGTCCTTTAACGGCTGCAGCTCGCAATTGGCAAACAGCATCCTCACTGCCGCTTCATACTCCGCCCGGTTTCCTGCCTTATGAATTCCCTTGACATATCTTCCGGTATCGCAGAAGCTCTCACCAAGGAATGTCCACAGCTCCTTCATGCAGTTGATGCGGATCCTGTCGTCATGAAACTGCTCGTCGTAGGCTGCATACAGGGTGTCGTGAAATTCACGGAAGGTCTTCTTGTCCGACTCTCTCCCTGTCACAAGACGTGTCACCAGATTCAGATCGGACAGAAGTCCTCTTCCGATCATCACGCGGTCCAGCCCCGGAAATGTCTTTTCCAGAAAGGCAAGATCCGCCTCCGTCCGGACATCCCCGTTGTAGCAGAGCGTCAGACGATGTGCGTCCGCTTCCCGTCCGAAAGAGGTTCTGCTGCAGGGCTGCTCCCTCCCTGCGGAAATCTCCTCTGGTGAAGAGCACCGTTTCTGCTCTCTGTGAAAGGCCATGGAAAAGGCCGCCAGCTCCGGTCTCCCCCGATAAAGTTCCTGCCGCGTTCTCGCATGCACGATCAGTTCCGAGAGCGGATATCGCTCATAGATCTCCAGGAGCCGCTCGAACTCTGCCGGATTCTCCCAGCCGAGTCTGGTTTTCACAGAAATCCGGATCGGATGAACAGCTCCGTCTTCTCCGGTCACCGGAATATTCTCCGCTCCCTCATAAACCGCATCCAGAAATCGGTCCATCTCTTCCGGCGAGCGCAGCATGCCGGAGCCCTTTCCCTTTGCGGTGACCGTTCCGACAGGACATCCGAGGTTCAGATTGATTTCCGAATAGCCGAAATCTGCCAGGTACCGGGCACAGAACAGGAACTCATCCGCATGAGCCGTCAGAATCTGCGGAACCGTCGGAACGCCGGCATTGTTTTCCGGGAGAATATCCCTTTTTTCACGGGATTTGAGCTTCTTCGTATAGGTTGCCACGACGAAGGGCGTAAAATAGGCATCCATCCCCGGGAAAAACCGATGATGTGCCTGTCGGAACCGGTAACCTGTGATGCCTTCCAGTGGTGCAAAATAGTACTTCATCTTTCCTCTTTTTTCAAAAAACATCCCGGAGCCTTCCTGAATGCAGGGACTCCGGGATGTCAAAATATCAGATCTTACAGTGCTCTGCAGATTGCCGCCGCCAGCTCATCGAAGGTTTCATAAGCCGGAAGATCCGGGTTGTCCTTTTTGATCTGATCCGTAGAGCGGAAAAGGAAGCCCGCCTTGCTGGCACGGATCATGCCGAGGTCATTGTAGGAATCTCCGCTGGCAATGGTTTCAAAGCCGATGGACTGCAGCGCCTTTACGGTCGTCAGCTTGGAATTCTCAATCCGCATCTTGAAGCCGGTGATTTCTCCGGAAGGCGCAACCTCCAGGGAATTGCAGAAAATCGTAGGATATCCGAGCTTTGCCATCAGAGGACCTGCAAATTCCGAAAAGGTATCGCTGATAATGATCACCTGCGTCTTTTTACGGAGTTCATCCAGGAATTCCTTTGCTCCGGGAAGGGGATCAATATTCGCGATGGTCTCCTGAATTTCCTTCAAGCCAAGGCCGTGCTCCTTCAGAATGCCGAGGCGCCACTTCATCAGCTTGTCGTAATCCGGCTCATCACGCGTAGTCCGTTTCAGCTCCGGAATGCCGGATACCTGCGAGAATGCGATCCAGATTTCCGGTACAAGAACTCCCTCAAGATCAAGACATACAATGTTCATCTGCGTGCTCCTTCCGCCTCCCAGGAGGCCTCTTTTATGCTGAACAATTTTTTATTTTCATGGAATATCGTCCCAAACAGCCCTGCACATGCAGCGCTCCGGTATGTCCCGGATTTCTTTGCGAAAAGCTCTTTCAGCTTATCATGTTTGCCGGATCCTGTGAACCAAGGGGACTCTCTACTCCGGAAAATTTCCGTCAAAGTATTCCAGAAGAAGCCCGACCACATGCTCATAGCTTGCCTTTCCGCTGGAAACCCCGTTGGCCTTCAGTGTCGTATCCAGATACGTATCCGCAGCCGCCTTTACCGTTTCGGTAGAAAGGACCGCATTCTTTTCCACCTTTTCCCAGGCCGTTTTCGATAGAAATTCATTGTCGGACCGTACCGTTTCCGAAACAGCCGGATGTGCGCGGTAGGTCTGCCGGTCCACGTTCCGGTAGAAGGCGTTGTCCACATAGTTCAGAACTCCCAGCCAGCCGCTGTACTGAAAGACCTCATCCTCCGAATGGATACAGGCAAGGAAGCCGAGAAGGTTCGCCTCATCCTCATAGATATACCCGTGCGTGTGCACCAGCTCGTGGCACATGGTAAAGGGCTTGTTCATCACCTTCATGACGGTGTTGTAATTGGCCTCCATCGAGAAGGGAAAATAATATCCCTGCATATATTGCTGGGAAATAAACTCCGAAGCAAACATTCCCTTCGGCGTGGTACTCCAGCCGCGCAGTCTTTCGAAGGTAAGTTTCTCCGGCAATTCGGACGCCTCGGAATTCCTCCTGCGTTTTACATCGCCCGAAGCGGTGGTCTTTACGGAGTTTTCCGCTCCTTCCGCCCTGTCCGAAGCGGTGGTCCTCACAGCCTCCTCAGCTTCCCGGGCGATGGCCCGCCTGGCTTCCTGCGCCATGGCGGCATCCCCGCCTTCATAGAGGACCTCTCCGTCTTCTCCCCGCGGCATCCGCAGCGCCAGAGCGTTGCACTTTTCCGCTACATAGTCCCGAAGTATTGTCAGTTCCTCCACAGAATACGTCTTCCCGTATCCCGGAAGGGATTCCTCCAGAGGCGTTACGTGATACAGGATGACGCAGTTCAGCGTCATCACAAGAAAAACGATATTGGCAAGCCACGCCGTCGCGCGAAGAAACCAGGCAGATCGGCAGTACCGGCCTGCCGGTTCATTCTTCTGATGTGACTTCTTCCTTTTGTGCCGGATCCGGTCCGCCGCCAGGAAAACAAGGACTCCGGCAAGAACGATCAGCCAGAGAACCGCGGCGATCAGCATACACTCACCAATCGAAAACGGAAGAACCGCGGTCAAGCGGGAGAGCGGAGCCGTTACATACGGAAAAATCCGGCTCACGTAGAAATCCGAGAAAAGACGGCTCTTCCAGGACAGCAGATTCAGCACTGCGGCCACAAGGAAAATGATCACGAATAAGACACGCCTTCGGTTTCCTCCATGATGCTGCTTTGTCCTCATACCCGGATTTCTCCCGCTTTATTCTCCGTCGCATGCTCCTCTTCGCGTCCATTCTCCGGGTTCTTTTCCGCCTTCATCTTCTCCATATTTTCATCGCTGTGCTCAATCTGCCGGGAGAAGCGATGCGCCAGCTGGATCATGGTCCCGACGCCGAAGGACCCTGTTTTTCTATCTTCGTTGACACACATCAGCAGCATCAGGCGAAGACTTCTCTCCCACAGCCGCTTCTCGGCATCCGTATTCCCCTCATAATAAGAATCCAGCGTATAGCGGAAGACCAGATAGACGGCAAATCTGGTGAAGAGCCGTTTCAGAAGGTCACCGTACCGATGTCTGAATTCCGGCTCATGCTCCAGAATCTGTCCGTAATTCTCTTCAATTTCCCGAAGAATCCGTCCGCTCTCGGCGTCCAGAATTTCCAGCTCCGGAAGAATTCCCAGAAGGGTTTGATCCGCTTCCTTCCCAGGAAGAATGCAGATACACGGCTCTGCCGCCGCATCTTCCTGCTGAAGAGAGGCCACCATGGCATCCCGCAGCTTCAGGATCTTCTCCAGCTTCTCCTGTTCCTTGTCGGACAGGGTTTCCCAGGGCTCTTCCTCATCCTCAGATTTCTCATACCGGATGGGTCCCGCCCCCGTGAACAAAAGCCGCCCCACCTCCATGCACGAAAGAGACAGGTCAATCTGCTCATAATGTCCGATTCCCATGTAGTAGCGGGGATATTCCTGACAGACCTGGCACATGCCTTCCTCCCCCAGACGGCAGCAGAGCTCGCAGAGCTTTCCCTCCGTCAGAAACGGGCAGAAGCCGTCCTCCTTCATCGGAATGTACTTCAGCTCTCCATCTTCCCGAAGGAAACGGCCCAGCTTCACTCCCAGCTCGCCCTCCTGAACCTTGTAATAATAGAATGTGTCATCATCCACATCGACTTCCCAGTCTCTGCAGCAGGTATCGGGACAGTC
>DAIMKA010000152.1:0-5235 GCA_036721955.1 Lachnospiraceae bacterium
GGATCGGCGGGAAGGCCTTCACGGAGCTTGAACCGCCCGCAGGATACTTTCTTACCGTCGTGGAGTAACATCGCATCGCCGCTCCCCGCCGTTTTGCTCAACGAATCCGGTGAGGCGGCCGTCAAAAAAGCCATGAGACAGATCCTTCGGATCCGCCTCATGGCTTTTCTTTTTTATTCCGATTTCCGGTCCTGTCTCAGGATTCGCTCTTTTCTTCCGTTCCTGTCACCTTGATGTGCAGCTCTTCCAGCTGATGCTCCGTTACCTCGGAAGGAGCGCCCATCATGACATCCTGTGCATTCTTGTTCATCGGGAATGCGATGATCTCACGGATAGAGTCCTCGCCCGCAAGAAGCATGACCATACGGTCCACGCCGGGCGCGATGCCTGCGTGCGGCGGTGCGCCGTAGCAGAACGCGTTGTACATGGCAGGGAACTTCTTCTTCACATCCTCTTCGCCGAGACGAACCAGCTCGAAGGCCTTAACCATGATCTCCGGATCATGGTTCCGGACCGCTCCGGAGGAAAGCTCCACGCCGTTGCAGACAAGATCATACTGGTCTGCCGTGATGGAAAGCGGATCAATCTCTCCGCGCTCCGCCGCAAGAAGGGTCTCCAGACCGCCGGACGGCATGGAGAAAGGATTGTGGCAGAATTCCAGCTCGCCGCTCTCCTCGCCGATCTCATACATCGGGAAGTCCACGATCCAGCAGAATGCATACTGCTCTTTATCCATGTGGCCGGGAACCGCAGCGCCCAGAGTCTTGACCAGAACGCCCGCCGTCTTCTGCGCCGCCGTCTTCTTTCCGGCTGCGACACCGACGAAATCGCCCGGCTTCAGGCCGAGAGCTTCCACCACCTTCTCTTTGATGGGTGCGACAAACTTGGAGATGCCGCCGACCAGCTCGCCGTTCTCATCCACGCGGAACCAGTACGGCTTGCTTCCTGCCTGCACTTCCACATCGGCAAGCGTCTTGTCGATGAACTTCCGGGTTCCTTCGAAGCCGGAGACCACAACGGCCTTGATGACGACCTTTGTATCCTCGGTTCCCGTCACCTCTCCGTTCTCATTCGTAACATCCCTCTTCGTTGCAAACGGTCCGAAGCCGCAGTCGGCAAGAACGCCGGTGACATCCTGAACCGTCAGGTCAATCCGAAGATCCGGCTTGTCCGAGCCGTATTTCTCCATCGCCTCGTTGTACGGAATGCGCACAAACGGAGCGCTGCTCGCACGGTTATACTTTCCGTATTTTGCAAAAATCGGAGGAAGCACGTCCTCCAGGACCGCGAAAACGTCCTCCTGCGTTGCAAAGGCCATTTCCATATCCAGCTGATAGAACTCTCCCGGGGAGCGGTCTCCTCTGGCATCCTCATCGCGGAAGCATGGAGCGATCTGGAAATAGCGGTCAAATCCTGCCGTCATCAGGAGCTGCTTGAACTGCTGAGGAGCCTGCGGAAGCGCGTAGAACTCTCCCGGGTGCTTTCTCGCTGGAACCAGATAATCTCTTGCGCCCTCCGGGGAGGAAGCGGTCAGAATCGGCGTCGTGATCTCCAGGAAGCCGTGCTCCGTCATGGCCTTGCGAAGGGCCGCGACCACATTGCAGCGAAGAACAATGTTCTTCTTGACCTCAGGATTGCGAAGGTCCAGATACCGGTACTTCAGGCGGACCTGTTCATCGGCCTCACGGCTGTGATTGATTTCAAACGGAAGGTTTGCGTAGCGGCAGCGGCCGAGAACCGTGACGCTCTCCGGCACGACCTCGATCTCCCCGGTCGGCTGCTTGGGGTTCTTGGAGCTTCTCTCGCGAACCGTTCCCTTTACGGTAATCGTCGATTCCTTGGTGATGGCCTTGAACTGATTCATCATGTCTTCGCTCTCGACCACGATCTGCGTCGTGCCGTAGAAATCACGAAGAACGGCAAAACCGAGGTTTGCGGAAACCACGCGAAGGTTTTCCAGCCAACCGGACAGCTGGACCTTTTTGCCGGCATCGCCGATGCGGAGTTCTCCGCAGGTATGAGTACGTGACTGCATCTTTATTCCTCCTGAGGCAAAATCCGCGAAGGCGGTTTTGCCGAATGCGGCAGCCGGTGCGTCAGCACCGATGCTGCAGTTTCCTGTTCTACCGGATCGGATTTGCATAGAATTCCTCAAAGGACGTGTAGCCCTGCTCTTCGAGCTGCTGCTTCTGGAACTTCTTGTTCTTGTTCATCCGGACGACCAGAACCGATTTTCCTTCCGCGCGTTCCTTCTGGGCCTTCTCGATGGCCTCCTTCAGGCGGTCCGTCGGAAGGTTCTTCTCCAGAAGGAAGGCCACCTTTTCTCCCCTGCCGGGAACCTGGAAGCCCTGCTCCAGAAGGATCAGAATGATCCGCTCGAAGCCGATGGAGAAGCCGCAGGCCGGGACGTCCTTGCCGGTGAACTTGCCGACCATTCCGTCGTACCGTCCGCCGCCGCCCGCGCTGATTCCCAGCTCCGGCATTGCAATCTCGAAAATCGTGCCGGTGTAATAGCTCATGCCGCGGACAATCGTGGGATCAAAGACCATTTTGAAGTCCGCCTGCTTCGTTGCCTCAACGGTCTGAATCGTCTCGCGAAGATTCGGAATGACCTCCTCTTCGATGACGCCGGAAAGCTTCTCTTCCAGGAAGCTCAGCGGATCCTCCGAGGCATTCAGGCCTTCGAACAGGGTTCTGTACTGCGCTGCAGACTCCTCGCCGAAGCCGCTTTCCACCAGCTCCTTCTCCACGCCGTCCAGACCGATCTTGTCCATCTTGTCCAGCGTGATGAATACCTCATCAAACCGATCCTCCGGGAAGCCGCAGCTCTTCGCCATGGCCTTCAGGATGCGGCGCTCGTTGATGCGGATCTGGAAATTCCTGAAGCCGAGCCGCCCCAGCGTCGTGGTTGTCGCGAGAATCAGCTCGATCTCCGCAAGGTTCGTCGGCTCTCCGATGATGTCAATGTCGCACTGCATGAACTGGCGGTAGCGCCCCTTCTGCGGGCGGTCCGCTCTCCAGACATTGCCCATCTGCAGTGCCTTGAACGGCATCGGCAGCTCGTTCTCGTGGTTGGAAAAATAGCGGACCAGCGGAACCGTCAGGTCATAGCGAAGACCGCCGTCCACAAGGTCGGCCTCGCTCCTGGCCTCATTCAGGTGAAGCTTCTCCCCCCGCTTTAAAATCTTGAAAATCAGCTTCTCGTTGTCTCCGCCGGATTTCGACGTCAGATTCTCGATGTTCTCCACGCAGGGGGTCTCAATGCCCTGAAAGCCGAACTCCGCGTAGGTTTTCTTGATGACCGAAATGCAGTAGTCGCGGATTTCCATTTCCGCCGGCATCACGTCCTTCATTCCGGTGACCGGTTTTTTCGTCAGTGCCATAATATACCTCATGTATGTTTGATAACTGTTCCGCACCACATCCCGGATTCGCTTCGCGAATCCTCGATGCGGCTGGCCGGAAGTCCTTCGGACTTTGGCCGCATGGCGGATCCGGATGCAGTCCGGTCCGCAAGCGGCCCGATCTGCATCCGGATCCGCCATGTGCTGAACAGATAGATCATACACTCATTTTCCTACGGTTTCAACGCCTTCCGCGCTCAGCAGATCCGCGGAAGGCCTTCTCCGTAGAGGGGCCCCGCGATTCTTCTTCCGCCGATTCCGGTCCGGATGAGAAGCGCAGGTCTCTCTCCTGCTGCCTCATCCGGCTCCGAGACGCTGCACGAGGCACACCATTTTTCCCTCGTTTCCCATATACAGGGGATCGAGTCCCAGAATCCCGCAGAACGCCTTCACGTCCTGACTGACCGGGAGCTTTTCTTCCTCCAGCGTGATGATCTTGCCGGAGCTTTCCGCGAACTCATTCAGCACCGTCGCAAGCCCCCCTCTTGTGACATCACGCATCTCATGAATCCGGATTCCTTCCGATATCAGTTTTCCTACCATTTCTCCGAGCGGCGCGTTGTCGCTCCGGATCCGGTTGTCCAGGTGCATGCGCTTCCCGAGGATCGCCGCGTGATGATCCCCGAGCGTCCCGGAGACAAGAACCGCGTCGCCCTTTCGGATGCAGGCAGGCGACAGCTCCGTTCTTTTGTCCGGGAAAAAACCGACTCCCGCCGTGTTGATCACAAGTCCGCCCTCCGGTCCGGAGTGATTCTCCACCACCTTGGTGTCGCCCGCGGCAATCAGAACCCCTGCCTCCCTTGCAGTTTCCGCCATGGAGTGCACGATTCTCCCAAGCTGTGCGATGCCAAGCCCTTCTTCCAGAATAAACCCGCAGGTAAGGTAGCGCGGCTCCGCTCCGCTCATCAGAAGGTCATTCACCGTTCCGCAGACGCAGAGCCGTCCGATGTCGCCTCCCGGAAATTCCACCGGCGTCACGACAAACGAATCCGTCGTCAGGGCGATTTTCCCGCTCCCGGAGCCCGGAACCAGCGTGGAGTCCTCCATCTGCGACAGATACGGATTCCGGAATTCCTTCGCGAAAATCTCTTCGATCAGCCTTCCCGTGGCCTCTCCGCCGCTCCCGTGTGCCATTGTAATCCGCTCTTCCATGCTCATGATCCGATGATGCTCCCTTTCCCGGTCTTCCGGGATATTCCGCAAAGTCCCGGTCCGGAATCCGTTTTTCCGATGCCTTCTGCTGTGTGTCAAAGGCTTCCGCTTCCGGATTCCCGGCCTCTTACCTTCCAATATAGTAGTTGTAGCAGCTTCCCTCCTGCGACACCATGCAGGAGCCGTGCGGCGAAGAGGGCGTGCACACCTTTCCGAACAAGGGACAGCCGGTCGGCTCCATCCTCCCCGTCAAAACCTCCGGACAGCGGCATCCGGGCGCAACCCGGTCTTTCGTAAGCCCCGCCGATCCCGCGTCAAAAGAGGCATACTCCGGCCGCAGGATTTTCCCGGAGCGCGGAATGATGCCCATCCCGCGCCAGGCGGCATCCGCCGTACAGAAAAACTCATCCACGGCTTCCCGTGCCCCGGGATTTCCCTCCTCCCGGACCACCTCCGGATAGAAGTTCCAGACGTCCCCGCGTCCTCTCTCCCGGACCAGCCCATAGATCGCGGCAAGAAGTTCTTTTCCCTCAAATCCGGATACAATAAAAGGAAGCCCCGTCTCCCTTGCAATGCTCCGGTACTCCGAAAGTCCCGTCACCGCGCACACGTGCCCCGGCGCAAGGAACCCGGTGATTCTGCTGCCGGATCCTTCGCTTTCTTTTGCGTTTCCGGTGCG
>DAIMKA010000153.1:0-5171 GCA_036721955.1 Lachnospiraceae bacterium
TTCGCAGCATTTCCGAAGCTCTGCCTCCTCCATGCCGAGAACCGCCGTCATGCCGCACTCGATGCCCTCTGCCGCCTTCTGCATGGCCTTTCCGCGGAATGCCACGGTCTCCATGGTCTCCTCCGCCGTCCAGACTCCCGCGGCATAAAGTGCCGCGTACTCTCCCAGAGAGAGCCCGGCCGCATAATCGGGATGCACGCCGTTTTCTGCCAGAACGTCGGTGATGCCGAGTGCCACCGCCGTCATGCAGGGCTGTGTGTACTGCGTCTGGATGAGGAGTCCCTCCGGATCCTCGAAGCAGATCTTCTTCCGGTCAAAATCCAGGGTTCCGGCGTCAAATGCCTTCCGGAACGCGGGCTCCTTCTCATAGAGCTCCCGCCCCATGCCGGCATGCTGCGCGCCCTGCCCGGCGTATAAATATGCTGTTTTCATAGATTTCTTCTCCGTTTTCTTTTATGCCTGCTTGCCTCAGGAGAATGGATTTCCTGCTCTTTTCCCTTCCTGCGGAACAGCTCTCTTCTTCATGCCTTTCATGCACGAATCCGGAAAAAGTCTCATGCAGGAAAAGCGGATGACACAGAATTACTCCACGATCTCCCGGATGATCTCTGCTGCGGGGCGGACCGCATGGATCTGGCCGCAGGTCTGGCCGGCCATCAGCGAACCCGTCTTCACATCGCCGTCGAAAACGGCACGGCGAAGAGAGCCGAGCGTGAATTTCTCCAGCTCCTCCTTGCCCGCACCCAGCTTCTCCTGGCGGACATACTCGCGGCTCATGGTGTTCTTCAGAACCCGCACCGGCGTTCCGCCGATTCTGCCCGTCACGATCGTATCCGAGCCTTTGGCCTTGATCAGAGCGTTCTTGTAATTCTCATGCACCGGGCACTCACTGGCAGCAAGAAGGCAGGTTCCCACCTGCACGCCGCAGGCACCAAGCGCGAGCGCCGCCTCGTACTGCCGGTGATCCGCAATGCCGCCCGCTGCAATGACCGGAATCTTCACCGCGTCGCAGACCTGCGGTACCAACGTCAGCGTCGTCATCTCGCCCACATGGCCGCCGCTCTCGCACCCTTCCGCGATCACGGCATCCGCGCCGAGATCCTCCAGATGCTTTGCAAGAATCGGCGCCGCCACAACCGGCATCACGAAAATTCCGGCCTTTTTCCAGGATTCCATGTATTTGCCCGGGTTTCCCGCGCCGGTCGTGACGAACTTCACGCCCATCTCTTCGATGATCTTCGCGAATTCGTCCGCCTGCGGATGCATCAGCATGAGGTTCACCGCAAAGGGCTTGTCCGTCCTGCTCTGGCAGATTTCGATTTCCTTCCGCAGCGTCTCTGCATTCATTCCGCCGCTTCCGATTGTTCCGAGCGCCCCTGCCTCCGAGCAGGCCGCCGCGAAGGCGCCGGTCGCGATGTTGGCCATTCCGCCCTGAATCACCGGATATTTTGTTCCAAGAATTTCATTTAACATCTTCATTTTTCTACCTCATCAAAAACGGTTCAGCTGCGCATCCGCCCGAAGCAGCGCACCGCCCCAGGTCAGCCCCGCCCCGAAGCCGTCCAGAAGAACCGTCTGACCTGCCTTTAAAAGGCCCTTTTCCGCCATCTCGTCCAGCGCCATCGGAATGGACGCCGCACTCGTATTGCCGAAGTGGTCCATGTTCTTGTAGAACTTCGAGGGATCCGCCTTCATGCTGCGGACGCAGTGGTCAATGATCCGGCTGTTCGCCTGATGGCAAACCACCCAGTCCACCTCGTCCAGCGTAAGACCGCTCTCCTGAAGGAGCGCCTTCAGCGTTTTCGGAAGAGCCTCCACGGCAAAGCGGAACACGGCCTTTCCGTCCATCGCGATTTTCCGGGTCCCGTCCCCCGGTCCCGGAACCACGATCTCCTCGCCGCCCCGCGCACCCAGAAAGGACGCGTACCTGGCGTTTTCATCGCTCCGGAAGACTGCGGCTCCCGCTCCGTCCCCGAACAGAACGCATGTTCCGCGCTCCTCCATGTCCAGGAGCTTTGAGAGCTGCTCGCAGCCGACGACAAGGGCATAGCCGTCTTTCTTTCCCGCGGATGCTCTTCTTCCCTTTCCGCTCTCGAGAAACCCTCTTGCCACTTCCATGCCGTAGAGAAATCCCGAGCAGGCGGCGTTCACGTCGAGAATCGGAATGTCCTCCCGAAGTCCCAGATCCCGCTGCAGGCTGCAGGCAACGCCGGGCGAAGTGTAGTCTCCGCTGACCGTCGCCGCGATGCAGCAGTCCACGTCCTCCGGAGAGAGTCCCGCGCGGGAGAGTGCCTTTCCGGCCGCGTCCCTGGCAAGACTCACGCAGCTCTCGCCCTCGCCGCAGAAGCGGCGCTCGTGGATTCCGGTCCGCGAATAGATCCACTCGTCCGATGTATCCAGCGTTTTGGCAAAATCATCATTGGTTATCAACCTGCTCCCGGCAGCGCTGCCGGTGGCAAGAAGAGTCAGTCCGTTCATAGTCATCCCCGTGGCAACGGTTCCGCCGGGAACCGTTCCCCCTTCTGTTTGATCTGTACTGCCGCCGTTGTGTTTCGATCTATGCCGCTCCGATGGTCCGGAACTTCTCGATCCGCTGCGCCTTCAGCTCTTCCGGCGACAGAAGGGAGAGCTCCGCGAGGCTTTTCTCAATCGCCATTTCCATGCAGGCATACAGCCGTCCGGGATCCTCCTGCGCACCGCCGAGTGGCTCCGGAATGATCTCATCGACGACACCCGCCTTCTTCAGATCCTTCGCCGTGAGCTTCATCAGCTCGCACGCCTCGCCGTGGCGGCTGGCGTCCTTCCACAGGATGGAGGCAAAGCCCTCCGGGCTCAGCACCGAGTACACGGCGTATTCCAGCATGAGAATCCGGTTGGCAACGCCGATGGCAAGGGCGCCGCCGGAATTGCCTTCCCCGGTCACGATCGAGATCACCGGCACCGTGAACGTGGACATCTGCGCCATGTTCCGCGCGATGGCTTCGCCCTGGCCGTGTTCCTCGGCTTCCTTCCCGGGATAGGCACCCGGCGTGTCAATGAAGGTGATGATCGGCCTTCCGAATTTATTCGCCTGCTCCATCAGCCGGAGCGCCTTGCGGTACCCTTCCGGGTTCGGCATGCCGAAATTGTATTTGAGATTCTCCTCTGCGGAATGTCCCTTCCGGTGCCCCAGCACCGTCACCGGCGTGCCGCGGAACCTTGCGATTCCGCCGTAGATTCCCGGATCGTCGTTGTAGAGGTGGTCGCCCTTCTGTTCGAAGAAATCCGTAAAAAGATGGGCGATGAAGTCATCGATGTGCGGCCGGTCGATTTTCCTCGCCAGAAAAACCGTATCCTCCGGATCCGGTCTCGAGCAGGGGCGGAGGGCCCTCGCCTTCTCGATCTGCAGCCGTTCGATTTCCTCCGGGCTTGCCGCTTCTGTTTTTTTCTCGCGGATTTTTCTCTCAATGGCATCCGCTTTCAAAATGGATTCACGAATCATAGTGTCTTTCCTTTTTTCCTGCTGTCACGCAATGAGCCTTCCGCAGGGATCTCTCTTTCCGGCCGGCAGGAAAGACGGCCTCTTTCGTTTCGCCGTCTGCCTTATCCCGCCTTCCTTGCGCTGTCGCGGTGCAGCTCCAGAATATCCACGAGCACCTGCTTCATTTCTTTTCGCTCCACAATCCGGTCCACAAACCCGTGCTGCTCCAGATATTCGCTCCGCTGAAAGCCCTTCGGGAGCTTCTGCCCGATCGTCTGCTCAATGACGCGGGGACCGGCAAATCCAATCAGGGCCCCCGGTTCCGCGAGCGTGATATCGCCGAGGCTCGCAAAGCTCGCCGTGACGCCTCCCGTCGTGGGATGCGTCAGATAGCTGATGTAGAGTCCTCCGTGATCGGAGAAGGTCTGAACCGCCGCACTCGTCTTCGCCATCTGCATCAGGCTGTAAATGCCTTCCTGCATTCTGGCTCCGCCGCTTGCGCAGAAGATGACAAGAGGCAGGCGGTGCTCATCCGCGTACTCGATGGCGCGCGTAATCCGCTCGCCGACCGCACTGCTCATACTCCCCATGAAGAACCGGCTGTCCATCACCGCGACCACGGCGGGGATTCCGCCGATGGTTCCCTTCTTCGTCACCGCGGACTCGGTAAGGCCGGTTTTCTTCTCCACTGCCTTCAGCTTCTCGCTGTAGCCCGGGAAATCCAGCGGATTCGAAGCCTGCACGCCTTCTTCATCCAGCTCCGAGGCGCTTCCCTCATCGAATACCGCCCGGAACCGGTCCTCACTGCTCATCGCGCGGTAGTGACCGCAGAACGGGCAGACATACAGATTTTCCTTCCAGACGGAAGTCTTCGCCCTGCGTCCGCAGCTCTTGCAGTCCAGATACGGATCCGGCAGCATCTTCTGAATGCCGTCCTTCCACTCTTTCACCTTCCGTCCGAGTCCGTCCTGAAGGCTCTGCATCCCGCTCTGTAAACTGTTCTGCATACTCATTTTCTGATTTTCCAACCTCATCCCTGATATCACCCGTCCGGGCCAATTACTGTGCAGTCTGTGCAGTGGCCAGGTAATCCAGCACATCCTGAATCGTGTCGAGCTTTGCCAGCTGCTCGTCCGGAATCTTGATGCCCAGCTTCTCCTCCAGCGCCATGTGCAGCTCCACGAGATCCAGGGAATCCGCCTCCAGGTCCTTCGTCAGGGAAGCCGCAGGCGTCACCTGGTCCTCTTCGCATCCGAGTGTGTCAACGATCAGTGCCTTCATCTCATCAAAGTTCATTTTGTTTTCCTCCTGCCCTTCGGCTGTGGTTATCTTCGTTTTCTTTTACTATTTTTCATTTAGCTAATAATCTTTTAACTAAATCGTCGTGAATTATTGCATACAGTTTTTTATCTGTCAATGTTGTCTTAAAAACCACTTATTGCGGCTTTTCGTTTTCTTTTGTGGTTTTTCGGGACAGCTTTCACCTGGCAGAATGTACGTATCGTCTTCATCTGTGGTCCGGCAGCATGACAATGCCGCGTTCCTGACATATAGAGCCACGTCCCCATCGGAAGTCCGGCGGCGCGACACACTGCGTTCCTGACATACAGGGCCACGCTCCCATCGGGGATACCGTGGTCTGCCCGCCTGCTGCGGACGCAAAAAAGCTGCCGCCTCCGGAGATTTCTCTCCGAAAGCGGCAGCCTTCTGT
>DAIMKA010000154.1:0-5166 GCA_036721955.1 Lachnospiraceae bacterium
GCCAAGCGGCACTCTAAGCAGGAGAAGATGTCATCAGACATCTTCGAGTGCAGCGATTTCGCCGAATGATTACAGCTTGTCAAAAAACAGCGGCGTTCCGCCCGTGTGCAGGAAGAGGATCCGCTCGTTCCGGATTCCGTGATCCCGCAGATACTGCAGCATTCCGAAGAATGCCTTTCCGACATAGGTCGTGTCCATCGGAATCCCCTCCGTCCGCATCACGCGGCGGATGCATTCCTCTTCCTCCGGAGCTGCCTTCCCATAGCCGCCGAGACGGTATTCATCCGCAAACACAAGGTCCTCTTCCCGAAACTCCGGCACTGCGGCCCCCGGATGTTTTTCGGAAAGCTCCCGGTAATAATCGAGGATGCTCTCCCGGACGACCTTTCTTCCGCGCGGGCAGGGTCTTGCGATGCTGATGCCGACAATGCGGTTGTATTCCCGCTCCCCGGACTCTTTTCCCGGCGCCTTTTCTTCTTCCAGGCCGCTTTCCCGGTCTTCGGAGGGTCCGGCTTTTTCCCGCTTTTCCCCGGAACAGCCGAAACCGCTATGCTTTACTGACCGTTCTTCCAGCTCCTTCCCGCAGACGAGTCCTGCCTGCGTGGATCCGGTCCCGGTCGCGTGGAAAATTTCATCGAAGCGGATTCCCGCTTCTTCTTCCTGTCTTACGATCTCCCGGAAAGCATCGACATAGCTCTGTGTTCCTGCATTTCCGTGACCGCCGCCCTGAATGAAATAAGGCCTTCTTCCCTGCTCCCGGTACTCCTGAAGGCGCCGTTCAATCGTATCATGCACCTGTTCCACCGGAACGGTTTCCACCGATGCCCCGAAATCCTTCACCAGCACGCGGTTGAACAATTCCCTCCCGTTCGTCCCATGCTCTTCCTCTCCGGAAGAAATGATGTGGCACGAAACGCCGAGCGACGCCGCAAGATTGGCAATGATACGGCAGTGGTTGGAGGAATTGGAACCGTAGGTCATGATGACGTCCGGCTGCTCCTTCTGGATTTCCCGGTAAAAATACGCGGCTTTTCTTGCCTTGTTGCCGCCGAAGGAAAACGGAATGAGATCCTCCCGCTTGATCCAGATCTCGTTGTCCGAATAATCTCCGGACAGACGGACAATTGGCGTCGGCGGGAACGGCTCCTCCAGCACTCTGATTTTCTTAAGCTCCGGCATGACTGTCATCCCTTCTGTTTTTTCCCTTTCGGTACACGTCCAGGTCCGGGATGGTCTGATCCGCTCCCGACTGAACCCCGGAATGATGCAGAACCTTTCCCACCGTGCCGATCACAATTCTCAGGTCCGTCGCAAAGGAGACCGTCTGCACATACTGAAGATCATAGCGGAACCTGGCTTCCCAGTTCAGGGCGTTCCTCCCATTGATCTGCGCAAGCCCCGTCAGTCCCGGCCGCACATCATGCCGGTGCATTTCCTCCTCCGTGTAGTAAGGAAGGTAGCGTACCAGAAGCGGTCTGGGACCCACGAACGACATATCTCCCTTCAGGATATTGATGAATTCCGGCAGCTCATCCAGACTCGTTGCCCGCAGCACCTTTCCGAAATGCGGCAGACGCTCTGCGTCCGGCAGAAGATTTCCCTCTTCATCCCTTGCATCCGTCATGGACCGGAACTTCAGAAGGCCGAAGATCTTCCCGTCTTTTCCCGGGCGGTCCTGATGGAAGAACACCGGGGAACCGAGCTTGATCCGCACCAGAATCATTAAAATCAGAAAAACCGGGCTCAGCAGAATGAGCCCGATTAACGCCAGTATAATATCCAGCAATCTCTTGATATATCTGCGGTACATACAGGATCCTCTCAGAATAATCCCTTGATGATGCCGATGATCCGTTCCATGTCTTCCGGCGTGTTCTTGTTGTCCGAAGGAAGGCACAGGCCGCGGCTGTAAATGTCCATGCAGACCGAACCGGTCTCGTTCTCTTCGCCGTGAGGGTCGGCAATGAAGTCACATCCCGCATAAATCGGCTGATTGTTCATCGGATTCCAGATCGGACGGGAATCAATGTTCTCCCTCTGCAGCGCCTCGAAAATATCCATCGGCTTCACGCCGCAGTTCTTTTTCAGCGTCAGGCAGGACAGCCAGTTGTTGGCGACCGCGTCCGCGCCGCCGAGAGGATTCATCTCGATCGCGTCGATGTCCGCGAAAGCCTTCTGATAGGTCCGGTAGATTGCCTGCTTCTGCGCGATGTGCTCCTCCAGATGAAGAAGCTGTCCGCGGCCGATGCCGGCGATGATATTGCTCATCCGGTAATTGAAGCCGAGCTCCTTATGCAGATAATACGGAACCGGCTCTCTCGCCTGTGTCGCAAGGAATCGCGCATGCCGGATGGCCTCTTCGTCCTCCGATACCAGCATTCCTCCGCCGGAGGTCGTGATGATCTTGTTGCCGTTGAAGGAGAGTGCGCCGAACTTTCCGAAGCGCCCGCACTTCTTCCCCTTCCAGCTGCTGCCGAGTGCCTCCGCGGCGTCCTCAATCAAAGGCGTATCGTACTCCCTGCAGATGGCCTCGATCTCGTCGAGCTTCGCCGGCGTTCCGTACAGATCCGCACAGATGACCGCCTTGACCTTCGGATACTTCTCAAACGCCTTGCGGAGTGCCGCCGGGGACATGTTCCAGGTATCCGGCTCCGAGTCGATGAAAACAAGCTGTCCCTTCTCGTACGCAACCGGATTGCAGGTCGCGGCGAAGGTCATGGAAGTACAGAAAACCACATCGCCCTCTTCCACGCCGAGAAGCCGCACGGCCAGATGAAGCGCCGCCGTTCCGGCCGACAGAGCCGCCGCATATCCGATGCCCAGGTAGGCCGCCATCTCCTTCTCAAAGCCGTCCACGTTCGGTCCCAGGGGCGCCACCCAGTTGGTGTCGAATGCCTCTGCAATGAACTTCTGCTCCTCTCCATGCATCGTAGGACTGGACAAATAAATTTTCTTATTCATACTGACCTCTTTTCCGTACCTTCCGCCGCGCCAGCGCGCAGGGAAGGATCATGGAACATTTTTCCTCTCAGTTTTCGGATCCGCCCTGCCGGTGGATCCGCACCTTCTCATTCTCATGGAGCCTTGCGTCCACCGCCGACTCATCGGCGAGACGCTTCTGCTGCTTCTCGATCTCTTCGTGAATCCGTTCGCGGTTGACTTCCGTGTTCTTGCGGTAAGTCGGAACGATCTCCTTCACCAGCTCACGGATGGCCGGAGACTCCGCATAGGCAGCTTCCTTCAGGCGCTGCAGCTGCACGAAGAAGCGGTCCTCGTCAATCTCAAGCGGCTTTCCGATGTGAATCTGACGGTTTGCCGTATCCTTCATGCCTTCTTCGTTCATCAGCATCTCTTCGTAGAGCTTCTCGCCGGGACGAAGACCCGTAAAGACAATTTTGATGTCTTCGCCGACCTTGTAGCCGGAGAGCTTGATCAGGTTCTCCGCAAGATCCAGAATTTTGACCGGCTCGCCCATATCCAGGATGAAGATCTCTCCGCCCTTTGCGTAGGCCCCGGCCTGAAGCACCAGAGAAACGGCCTCCGGAATCGTCATGAAATAGCGGATGATGTTGGGGTCCGTCACCGTCACGGGGCCGCCCGCGGCGATCTGCTTCTTGAACAGCGGAATGACGCTCCCGTTCGAGCCCAGAACATTTCCGAACCGGACCGCGACGAAATTGCAGTCATAGTGGCGGTTGAACACCTGGATGATCATCTCGCAGATCCGCTTCGATGCCCCCATGATGTTGGTCGGGTTGACCGCCTTGTCCGTGGAAATCATCACGAAGCGCCCCGTCCCATAGGTGGCCGCCGCCATCGCGGTGTTGAACGTTCCGTATACGTTATTCTTGATCGCCTCGCAGGGACTTGTCTCCATCAGCGGCACATGCTTGTGCGCGGCTGCGTGATAGACAATATCGGGCCGGTACTTGCGGAAAATCCAGTTGATCCGTTCCACATTCCGGACAGAGGCAATGAGAACCACAAGGTCCAGATCCGGATATTTTCTCTTTAACTCCTGCTGAATGTCATAAGCGCTGTTCTCATAAATATCAATGATGATCAGCTGCCTCGGGCGGTGTCCCGCAATCTGACGGCACAGCTCCGATCCGATGGATCCGCCGCCCCCGGTGACGCAGACCACCTTTCCCTGCACGTAGCCGATGATGGAATCAATGTCGACCTTCACGGGATCTCTTCCCAGAAGGTCCTCCACCTCGACATCGTGCAGCTTCGAGACGCTGACCTCACCGTTCACCAGCTGGTAAATGCCGGGGAGCGTGCGCATCTTGCACTTCGTCTCCTTGCAGATATCCAGAATGCCCTTCAGCTGCGCTCTCGAAAGGGACGGAATTGCAATGATGATCTCATCAATGTCATATTCCTGCACGGCCGCCGGAATCTCTTCTCTTCCGCCGACAACCTTGACGCCCTGAATGTACTTGCCCCACTTGTCCTTGGAATCATCGATCAGGCACTTCAGATTCATCGTGGAGTAATGCGAGTTCAGAATCTCACGGACGATGATGTTGCCCGCCTCGCCCGCGCCGATGACCATGACATTGGTCGCGTTGCTGCGGTTCGCGTTCTTATGCTTCACGCCGCGCAGGAACCGGTACGAGAACCGGCTGATGAAGGTCAGCGAGATCATCAGGAACATGTACATGAAGTAGTAGCTCTTCGGCACCGCCTGCGTCTCATGCCGGTTCAGATGCAGAATTCCCACATTCAGAAGGGCCGCGACCACGTTGGCGAAAACCAGATTCTGCAGCTCGGTCTCTCCCGCAAAGGCCCAGAGCGAATTGTAGAGCCGGAAAAGGTAGAACAGCACAATGGTCACGCCGATCGTGAACGGAAGCGCCTCCATCACCGGAAGCGAGAAATAATCCGGAATCTCCGACGGCTGGAACTCATAGCGGATCAGAAGCGAGAGATAGCTCGCCAGAATCACACTCAGAATGTCATATACAATCAGAACCGCACGGCGCCAGAACTTCGCATAGTTAAAGCGCTGTCCGGCATCCCGTCCGTTTCTGTTCCCTGATTTGATCATAAACTCCTCAAAGCCGGGGGAGGCACCTGTCTGCCCCCTTGCAGCCCATTTTTATTCGCAGTATCTGTTTCCTGTCCGCCGTTTCCCGTAAAAACACTCCGGAAAGGCCTCCG
>DAIMKA010000155.1:0-5058 GCA_036721955.1 Lachnospiraceae bacterium
ACATAGCGGGTGAAAACCTGCCACAGAACCAGAAACGTCATGAAGGAAAGAAGGACCGCGCAGGCCACCGCGAGAATCCGGTCCATCCAGAGCTTTATTTCGCCGAGTACTTTTTTAACCTGTTCTTTGTTCATTACTTGTCCTCCTTCGCCTGCACCGCCTCAATGATGTTCAGGAGGTTGTCAACGCCGGGGTACTGCGTCCGGTATTTCTGAACCATATCTGCCGTCGCATCGCGGAAGGCCTGCTTGTCGATATCTTCCACAAAGGTTACGCCCATCTCATCCTTCGCTTCCTGGATGGCTGTCTGAATCGCATCGTCCCACATCTGCTTGTGCGCATCCGTGGAATCGTAAGCCGCCTGCAGAATGATCTGCTGATCCTCCGGGGAAATCCGGTTCCAGACCTTGGAGCTCATGACAAGGGTATCCGGAATCATGGCATGCTGGTCCTCGGAATAAACCTTGCAGACCTCGCCGTGCTTTCCCGTGGTCAGAGCAGTCTCATTGTTCTCGGTTCCGTCAATGATACCGGTCTGCAGCGCGGTATATACATCGCCGTAGGACATGGCAACCGGCGTTCCTCCGAGCGCGGACACCATGTCGGTCTGCGTCTTCATATCCTGCACGCGGATCTTCAGTCCCTTCAGGTCAGAGGGCTCACGGATTGCCTTGTCCTTCGTGTAGAAGGAACGGGCACCGGACGTGTAATAGGTCAGTACCACGAAGCCGTCATCCTCGGTGGAAAGGAAAAAGTCTCTCATCTCCTGGGAATCCATGACATCATAGAAATCCTGCTCGTCATCGAACAGATACGGAAGTCCGAATGCATTGTAGGCTTCGTTGTAGGTTGCAAGACCCGGCGCAGATACCTTGGTCATGGCGATAACACCTGCCTGAAGCTGCTCCAGATTCTCCGTCTCGGAACCGAGCTGGCCGTTCGGGAAGATATTGATGATGATTCTTCCGTTTGTCTTCTCCTTGACCTCCTCGGCAAACTGGGTCATTGCGATGTGTACCGTGTGTGTTTCCGACAGTCCGTGTGCCAGTGTCAGCACCATCGGGTTTTCCGCGGTTGCCTCATCACTGGTCACCGCGCTGTTCTGCTTCTGGCCGCAGCCGGTCAGGGCAGATACGGCCAGAATTCCCGCCGCAGCAAATGCCGCAAGTTTCTTTAACATGCTTTTTTCTCCTTTATCGTATTTTATTTTCAAAGAATCAGCACATCGTTTTTTCCTTCGGAAAGTCCCGATGTGCCGATCATTTTCACATTCCAATCAGGTCGAACTGTTCGAACGAAATCAGAACCTTGTGATCTCTCTTCGGGTTTGCGTAATGAATCTGCACGGACTTCAGTCTCTGGCTGTAATACCAGCCCTCCGGTGCCTCTTCATACTTTCTGCGGTGAAGGAAGTGCGGAATTTCCTTTCCATCCACCTGCACGTAGAACGGTGCCTTCTCACGGTGAATGACATCCAGAGAAATCGTCTCCACTGCCGTCTTATAATCCCCCTCATTTGTGAAGGAAATCACGGTTCTCGTACCTGCACGGACGGCAATGGTCGTCGTCAGATACCGGCCCTTCCGGTAATCATTGCTGACGCCGTCATCCTCATACAGAGTGAACTCGGAGTCCACGTCCGGAGCCAGCAGGATCTCCAGATCCTTTGTTTTCTCCGTCATCAGATTCATCAGCCGGTTGCCGGACATCGGAACGATCGCACCGGACTTCACGAACATCGGAATGGAAGCGATGTCCACCGGAATCTCAATCTCCTGTCCTGCCTCGTACGGCGTTCTCGTCCAGAAATCATAGAAGCGGACATTCTCATCTTCTGCCTTCGGCAGATAGACCTTTCTCGTCTTCGCCCCCTTCTCGACAACGTTCGCGACCAGAATGCTGTCGCCCCACATGAAGTTGATGCCTTCATTCCATGTCTTTGTGTCCTTCTGGAACGCCATGAAGACAGGCTCCATAAGCGGCAGGCCCGTTACATGGGCCCGGTACATCAGAGAATACAGGTACGGGCTCATCCGGTAGCGCAGATCAATCGCCGCCTTGATGTACTGCTTCTTGTCTCCGTACATCCAGGGCTCGGTCACGGTGTTGTCAATGTTGGTGGAATGAATGGAGAACCGCGGCATGAAAATACCGTTCTGCACCCATCTCACGAACAGCTCCGGCTCGGGGGACACGCCATAGAAACCGCCGACGTCGCAGCCCGTATTCGCCATTCCGGAAAGTCCCGATCCGAGGATCGTTGCGATGTTGTACTTCAGTGCCTCCCAGCAGGTGAGGTTGTCACCGGCCCAGACCTGTGCGTAGCGCTGGATGCCGGCATGGCCGGAGCGGCAGACCGAGAACGGACGGACGTTTGGATTGTACTCCGTGATCGCCTCGTTGGAGAGCTGACACATGAGGTTGCTCATCACCGGCTTCATCGTGCCGATCGTGCTGCCCTTTCCCTCGTAATAAACACGGCAGTCCTTGTCCACCATGGAATCGTACTCGCAGTTGTCATTCCAGATCGACTCGCAGCCGTATTTCAGAAGATGCTCCGTGATGTACTCTTTCCAGTGCTTTCTCGTGGACTCCTTCGTGAAATCGACAAAATATCCTTTTCCGCCCCACCAGGTTCCGACACCGGGCTTGTCCTCCGTGCTGTCCTTCACGAACATGTCCTTGTCTTCCATCTCCTGAAGGAGCGGATGGACCAGAAGCATGCCGGGTTTGATATTCGGAGAAACAACGATTCCTCTCTTCTTCATCTGGGCGAACCAGTCTGCGGGATTCTTGAAGCGGTCGTAGTTCCATGTGAAGGTGCATCGCTTGATGCCTTCCTTCGTCTCCACCGCGCAGTAGCCGGAGGACAGCTGGAAGCCGTCTGCCGGAATGTCCTCTTCGCGGGTCGTGTCAATGAACTCCAGAACCGCATCATCCGAATCCTTCGGAAGCTCCGGATAGTACATGGAAGATCCGAGGTACCCGAGAGCTGCCTTGGGGAGCATTACGGATTTTCCCGTCAGATCCGTGTAGCGCTCCACAACATCGCGGATGGACGGTCCTGCGATCAGGAACAGATCAAGGTCTCCCGCGTCCGCGCAGAAGGTGGAGTAGCGATGCCAGTAGTTGCGCTTCTCCCGCCCCATATTGAAGGTGCACTCGGCAGTTGTGTGATAGAAATAGCCGACCGCCTTTTTCGTCTGTCCCTGCAGCTTAATATAGAAGGGAACGTGCTTGTACAGGGAATCGGTTTCAGCCGGATTATAGCCCATGGCATCGCCCGGTGCCATGTTCATGAACTTCTCCGCCTTGTTGATTTCTCCGGACTTCTCGCCGAAGCCGTAGAAGCAGTCCTCTGCCTCGATCTGGCTGGAATGGAGGCGCCTCTTGTTGGAGTCCTCACGATACGCAAGATCCGGGATGTCCGCGTGAATCTGTGTTCCGTCCGCATCATAGACGCAGATGCGGAACGGGTCCTTCTCGATCTCTACGCGAAGCTTTTCCCCCTGGATCACCGCCTTGTCCGCACCGTCGGTCAGGGCGGCCTTTGCCGTCTCCACTCTCTTCCGGTAATCCTTCATCAGATCATCGGTTCTCGAGTCCCACGCGGTCATCGTCAGGCTGTAAGAAGCCTCATCCCAGTCTCCATCGAATCCCGCGCGGATCCGGAGAATGTCATCTGTCAGAAACCACAGACGGATCTCCACCGCGTCTGCCGCGATGGAGTAGTAGTTGTCCTTTGCCGTCACTGCCCCGGCCTTGTAACATACCTTCATCTCGCTCTCCCTTTTATCTCTTCGTGCCTGACTGTGCCGCAGCTCTTCTGCATCGAGAAACCGTATCCGGCATCCGCAGCTCTTCTCAGACAAAAACAACACACTTTCTGCGCTGCATGCGCATCCGCGGCAGGCTTTCCCGGCAGGAATCTGCGCCGGAAACGTTTCTTTCCACGGTTCCATAAGATTTTAGAAAAAACAGTTCTGAGAATCCACACATATCCTGCACAGCTTTGTTTGATTTTTTACATATCTTGTCCTATATTGATGTCAAAGTTCCGACAGATCCGGTATTTTGTTTTTGCAGCGATTCGGCGGGAAAGTTCTGGATGTGCGGAATCGTTACGTTTTCGAAAGATCATCCTGCGGAGGGAAGAAGGAAGGCAGTATGATAGATAAGGCACAGGCATCCATGGATGCAGGCGCTCCCATCGCTCTGGAACAGATCAGCAGCGTCAATGACAATATGTCCAAATCCCATTTCCACGAATACTATGAACTGTATTTTCTGGATTCCGGGAACCGCTATCACACCATCGACGACAAGGTCTTTCTGACTACCTCGGGGGATTTCATTCTCTTTCCGCCTCTCACCATGCATCACTCCTTCAGCAATCTGGATGTTCCGTTTTCCCGGGTTGTCATTTATTTCCGTCCCGGCATGATTGCCTCCGACGAGATGCTCCCCGCACTCTCCGATCCGTTTCATGTCTTCCGGCCTTCCCGGGAAATGCTGCGGGAGCTGCGCCGGCTGATTTACGGCATGCTCGATGAGCAGGAGCATCCCGGGGACTACCACTGGGCACAGATGCGTTCCATTCTGAACATGATTCTCATCCTCGTTCTGCGTCAGACACAGATCAAAAAATTCTCCGGCGGAGACCGGATCAACGAGGTGATCAGCTATATCCACGAGAATTACGCCTCTGAAATCACCATTCCCGGACTTGCCGCGCACTTCGGCATGAGTGAATATTACCTGTGCCGGCAGTTCCGGAAATATGCCAACCGCACCATCATTGAATACCTGCAGCGCACACGCATCATGAATGCCAAGCGGATTTTCATGGAAACCGATAAGAACGTCACACAGGTGGCAGCCCTGACCGGTTTCTCCAATCTCACGCATTTCAACCGTGTCTTCCGTGCAATCTCCGGGCAGAGCCCGTCAGAATACCGCCGTCAGTGCAGACTCGGCAGTGTGAAAAAGAGCGGATAGACCGTCGGACAGGATCTCCGGCCTGTACGGATGAAAAACCTGCGCCGCACGCATTGTTTC
>DAIMKA010000156.1:0-1436 GCA_036721955.1 Lachnospiraceae bacterium
CTTTCTCAGCTTCCTCATACGAATAATCCCGAAATTCCGGAACCGTCCCGACCAGAATTCTCGCAAGAATGCACCTGGAGGCCAGTACGCGCTTCACGGCTGCGTCATACCGGACATTCTGGTCCGCAGAGTCAAGCTCTGCAGATAAATACGTTTGTTCTTTCAATCGTTACCTCCTTGTTCATGTGTGAATTCAAACAGGGAGGCACCCGCCGATCCCTGTCTGATTTGCAGGGATCGATCCCTTGTGTACGCCTATATGAAATTTGTCTTTATCATATCACATTCGGCGAAGTGAAAACACGTACACCTCGCCATTTCCGAACACGTGGCAGTTAAATTTCATCAAAAAAAGGATCTTCAGTCCATATGCCCTGAAGATCCCTCTGCAATGATGCAATCCGTTCCCGGATCAATATCCGAACTCCTGTGCCCAGTACCAGACGCCACCCGATGTCTGATATGCCGCGATGCCGACCGTTGCGAACTCACCGTTCATGATGTTGGCCTTGTGGGTGGGCGATGCCATCCACGCATTCACGACACTGTTCGCGTCACTGTAATTGTATGCGAGATTCTCGCCGTACATCAGGTTGCTGTCCACGGTCCACCAGTCTGTTCCATTCGGTCTCGTGTGAGAGAAGCTCTGCTCGCACTCCTGTGCGCGAACCTCGGCGTCCTTCTCCAGACCGTCACTCCAGATCAATGCTGCCAGCCCCTGGGCCGCTCTCTGCTGGTTTACCAGCGCCAGTGCCGACTGCGCCATCGCCGCTCCCGCGGAGGTTGATGCCTTTCCGGCAAGCGCAATCGCATTGTCGTCAATGTAATGCTCATCGCCTTCCTCGGATTCCAGCCTGCTCGCCGCTCCGTCATCAATGGAAGCGGTGTCCGCAGCCTGCTCGGCCTTGCCGCAGGCGGTCAGGACCAGAAGTGATGCCGTTACCAGCGCCGTTATAATCGTTCTCGTAATCTTCCCTCTCATGACTGTCACCCTTTCTTCGTTATTCCCAATCTCTCAATTCAGCTGATCCGGATTTCCAATGAATCTTCGTATTCCTGTGAAGCTTCCTGTCCCTGAATTTATTCCCGAATCTTCATACGGACGGCTTTCACCGTCTGACTGCTTCAAAATGATTCCTGAATTTCTGACATTTTCTGTCTTTTCTTACAGACTCATCTTAACACCCATCTGCCGAAAGTCAATCAGTTTTCATTCGTATTTTTAAATATAAATTACTATTATGATAGTTTTCGTCTTTTCTGTCTTCAAATCAAATGCCGACCGGGCAGGAGGCAATAAACCAGACGCCGGACGCGCAAAAGACAGCAGGGAAACTACCGCGCTCCCTGCTGTCTTTCTGAAGATGTCTGTTTCACATCTGACCGATTTCAACGTGAACAGTGACTCATCAGGGAATCACTCCACCTATGAATCT
>DAIMKA010000156.1:1471-3668 GCA_036721955.1 Lachnospiraceae bacterium
GAATTCGCCGTTGGTTCTCGTCTTGTAGAAGAGATCCAGAACGCTGTCGGTTGCCTCTTCTCCACGGGAGCCGATGAACGCCTTGCGGATCGTTGCAACGCATTCCTGCTCGTCCGGTGTGAGGAGAAGATCGTCGCGGCGCGTGCCGGACTTTGCAAGATCCACTGCGGGGAAAATCCGGCGCTCGGAGAGCTTCCGGTTCAGGATCATTTCCATGTTGCCGGTTCCCTTGAATTCCTCGTAGACCACATCGTCCATCTTCGATCCCGTCTCAATCAGGGCCGTCGCGAGGATCGTAAGGGATCCTCCCTCGCGCATATTGCGGGCCGCACCGAAAAAGCGCTTCGGCATATGCAGCGCCACCGGATCCAGACCGCCGGAAAGCGTTCTGCCGCTGGAAGGCTCCGTCAGATTATAGGCTCTCGTCAGTCTCGTGATGGAATCCAGAAGAATCATGACGTCGCGGCGGCCCTCCACAAGGCGCTTCGCGCGCTCAATGGTCATCTCCGCCACTCTCTTGTGATGCTCCGGGAGCTCGTCGAATGTCGAATAAATGACCTCGACATTCGGTCCCTCCAGCGCTTCGCGGATGTCCGTTACCTCCTCGGGGCGCTCGTCGATCAGGAGGATAATGAGATGAATGTCCGGATTATTCGCCTTGACGGATTTCGCGATTTCCTTTACCAGAGTGGTCTTTCCTGCCTTCGGCGGAGAGACGATCATGCCGCGCTGTCCCTTGCCGACCGGGCACATGAGATCCATCACGCGCATGGCAATGGATGCTCCCGGCTTCTCCAGACGGATCCGGTCATCCGGGAAAATCGGTGTCATGTCTTCGAAGTTGAACCTTCTCTTGGATTCCTCCGGATCAATGCCGTTGACCGACTTCACGAACAGAAGTGCCGAGAATTTCTCATTCTGGCTGCGGATGCGGATATTGCCCTCGATGATGTCACCGGTCTTCAGGTTGAAGCGCCGGATCTGGCTGGGTGCCACATAGACATCATTGTCACCCGGCATGTAATTGCTGGAACGGATGAAGCCGTAACCGTCTGCCATCACTTCCAGGATGCCGTGTGCCATCTCTCCGCTGTCCAGCTCGTGATTCAGTTCGTTCTTATGAACGATCTGCTGATCCGGGCGAATCAGTCCGCGGCGGGCATAGCGGCCTGCGACCGCCTGGGACGGAGCAGGTTCCGGTCTCGCCTGCACCGGTGCGGGTGCCGCTGCCGGAGCACTCTCCTGATAAGACGTTCTGGAGACCGCCGGAGTGCCTTCCTGCACCTTTGCGGGCTCTGCCGCGGCTGTGCCTTCCGGATAAGCCGCTCCGGGAGCCTCCGAAGCAGCCGGTGCCGCCGATGCCGGCTGGCTCTTTCCGCTTACGTCCGGATCCGTTCCTGCTGCCGGAAGCGGATTCTTCCTGGGACGTCCGGGTCTTCTCTTCTCCGGAGCGGCGCCCTCGGTCTTCCTCTCTGTCTTTTCGTTCTTCCTTCCGTCGGCAGCGGACTCTCTCTTCTGCAGGGAAGGTCTGCGTCCTCTTCTCGCAGGACCCTTGTGGTCCGCTGCATCCGGCTGGCTTCCCTGACGCTCTCTTGCCGCTTCACGCTCGCGCAGAACCTGCTCGTCCTCCGCATGATCCAGCTCCAAGAGTTTGCCGACAATCTCTTCCTTCTTCATGCGGGCAGGAACGCTCAGACCGCGGCTCGCCGCAATTTCCTTGAGATCCTTGACCTGCAGTGACTCATACATGTCTTTCGTCATTCTCATCTGCTTCTTCCTTGTATGTAATTATTCGTATTGATTCTATAAATGTAAGGGATATCGTCAATAAAAAAGGCGTCTGTCAAAAGATGTCTGTTATAAATTTCTGTTAAAAGGTGTCTTATTGTACAGATATGACTGCATTCCGTCTTCACGTTATGCAAGCTTCCGCCCGCGTCCCCCGTTTCCAACGGGAAATGCAGCACAGCGGAATAGATTGAAATTATTATAGTTCGCCGGAATTTGAAATGTCAATACGGCAAAAAGCGCAGAAACAGCGGTTTTCCGCGGGTTCTGCGCTCTGTTTTATGTTCTGCCTGCATCTGCCTGTCCCTGCTGTTTTTGATCCGAATTGACCGATGTCCGGGACAGGTATCGTATTTTCCCATATGTTTTTTCTTACTGCTTCGCTGTCCCCACCAGTGCGCCCTGCACG
>DAIMKA010000156.1:3678-5047 GCA_036721955.1 Lachnospiraceae bacterium
GATTGAAATTATTATAGTTCGCCGGAATTTGAAATGTCAATATTGCTTCGCTGTCCCCACCAGTGCGCCCTGCACGATGAAGTTGTTCACATGCCCCGTGGAGTAGCAGGTGGACAGCGTCAGCAGATTCGGGCGGCCTGTCCAGTCGATGCCGTCATTCTCCGGCTGATAGACGGAATGTTTCCCGGCATCCGCCACATACGCATCGTATCCGTCATCTCCCGTGAAATCATCATAGACATCGTCCCGCACCGGAATCGTATAATAGGCAAAAATCCGGTACACCAGCACCTGATCCTTCTGATAAATATAGATGTACGGATCCCGATCACACAAGGTCTCGTCCTGCAGGAAGCGCTTCAGACTCCCGAACATCGTCTGGTTCTTCATATTGTGCCCGAAAATGAAGGTATTGCGGTCCGAGAAATCCGGCTTCGCCACCGTATCCAGGAAAATGCATCCCGACGCGTTGTTCGTCCCTTCAAAGGTGGTATGCAGATATTTGTCATTATTCTCCGCCTGCGCGATGGGATATTTCAGATCCAGCACCGGCAGATAAATCACTCCGACGAACTCCGGATTGGTCTTCTGAAGGCTGTCATAATCGATCCGAAGCTTCGGATAATCCACCTGCGGCTCATCCCCGGCATCATCTGTGCCTTCCACCTCTTCGGAGCCTCCCTCCTCGGAATCCGCTTCCCCGGTCTCCGGGAGCACTTCGATGTAGCTGTCCAGCTTCTTGTATTCCTCCTTCGCCTGCCGATAGGTCAGGAACTCCTTCATGAAATTCCCGAAGGAGAACACGAAAATCACGATCAGAACAGCGGGAATGATCCATCCGAGGTGCCGCTTTTTCCTGCTGTCCGCCGGATTCCCGGCATTTCGGGACTCTTCCCGCGATTCATCTGCCACTGCCTCATCCGTAGAGATTCTGCTTTCATTCTGATTTTCCTTCGAATGTTCCAAATTTTCCTCCGAAGAATTTTTATGTTCCGGAAGATCCCGAGCCCGGTTCTCTGCGTCTCCCTCTGTGCCTGCTGCCGCGAGCTCTTCCTCGTCGTAGGGCTGAAATACCCCCTCCTTTTCCTCCTCGGTATAATCCATTGGCTCCCGGAGCTTTTTCTCTTCATCTTTCATTTCATTTTCCTTTCCTGACACAGCCCGCCTGTGGCAATCCTCCCGAAATCCGTCCAGGATGCCTCAACTGTCAGCATTCTGCACTGCCTGCTCCTGTCTGTTTGCAAATTTTTCGGAATACTCAGTCCCTTTTCCTTTGAAAAAAAACATAACCTCCGCAGCACGCAGCGATTCCGAGCGCCGCCATCCAGGCTGCCCCGTTTCCCGTCTCATACACGCCGGTTCGTGCGAG
>DAIMKA010000157.1:0-1238 GCA_036721955.1 Lachnospiraceae bacterium
CGCCGCGCCGGGAACGCCGAAGGACGCATTTCCGATGACAGAAGTATCGCCCTTTCGGACGTGCCGTCCCGTTGCAAAGCTCGCAAGCTCCTCCACGGAAAGCTGCGCGACCAGATCCTCCACGGATGCCCGCTTCGCCTTTAAATCCTCCAGCGTAATCCGTCCGGTCTTGTCCGTCGTGTACTCCTCCCTGTTCTCCTTTGCATACGAAACCTTTTTCTGCGGAACAGCAGCGGCCGCAAGGCGGATCACAGGTACCTCCGCTCCGGCCCCGCTTTCGCAAAGGCCGCGCAGCTCCTCAAATTCATTGTCCCCCGGGCAAATGTTCACGCACTGCTCCACAATCACGGTTTCCGCCAGAGAAAGGATCGCAGCCGGAACCGTCTGATCCGATGAATTGCCGATGCGAAGCTCATAGTCCGCCTTCTCCATCATCCAGGCAGCTTTCTTTTCACTATAGGATGCGAAAAGCTGCAGGGGAATGGCAACGCACACCTCCTGCCTTTCTCCGGGCGCAAGAAGCTTTGTCTTCGTATACCCCTTCAGCTCAAGTGCCGGATGATCCAGTTCGGTATGTCCCTTGACCGAAACATAAACCTGTACCGACTCTTTTCCCTCTGTGCTTCCCGTATTCATTACGGAAGAAAGCAGTCTGACCTGGCCGTCCTCCACACGGCAGGAAACCGGCTCCACCGAAAAGCTCGTATAGGACAGACCGTATCCGAACGGATACAGCGGCTTTTTCCCGAAGGTATTAAAATACCGGTAGCCGACGTAGATGCCCTCCGCGTAATTATCGTCATCGGTGTCGCCGTTGTTGTGCGAGAAATCTGCCGACGACGGATAATCCTGATAATCGAAGGCCCATGTATCCGCAAGCTTTCCGGACGGATTCACCCTGCCTGTCAGAACATCCGCAAGCGCAAGGCCTCCGATGTTACCGAGCTGCGACATCAGGACAACTGCATTGATCCCGGAGATCTTCTTCACTCCCGAAAGATCCATGACGCCGCCAACATTCAGTACAAGAATAAAGTTGGAATAAAAGGCGGCAAGCTTCCGGATGGAGTTCTCCTCTTCCTCCCAGAGAAGGTAATCGCCCTCCTTTGCATAACGGTCTGCTCCCTCGCCGGAATTCCGGGAGAGAACATAAATTGCAGTGTCCGCAGCGGATTTCTTCAGATCCTCTTCGGTGACCGGCTCCGGCGCAGGCTCCTGAAACGGCATGCCGAACTCCA
>DAIMKA010000157.1:1248-1679 GCA_036721955.1 Lachnospiraceae bacterium
GGCTTCCCGGTCTCCTCCGACATCCGGTGCAGAATACTCCGGTGCTCTTTTTTCGCATTTTCGACCCGATCATCCTGTCGGGACAGCCAGTCCCCGGTCGTGATCGTGTATCCAGCCTCCTGCAGACCTTCCTCCACGTTGACCACAAAGCGGGAGTTGACATCGCCGGAGCCCGTCCCTCCTTTTACTGTTTTCCTTGCGCCTGCGCCGTAAAGAGCGATCTCTCCGCTCGTCTTCCTAAGCGGCAGCACGCCGTCATTCTCCAGAAGGACCACACACTCCGCTGCGAGCTTTCTTGCAAGCCCCATGTGCTCCTTCTCATCCTGCATCATTTCTTCCTGTGTCGGTGCCAGAAGTTTTCCCATGATTGTTTTCCCCTTTTCCTTTTTCTTCTTGATCTGCGACTGCCGGACGCAGTCTCCGAAGGTACC
>DAIMKA010000157.1:1783-5030 GCA_036721955.1 Lachnospiraceae bacterium
ATTCCGGGCAGGACGGTCTTCCCGAAAAGACTTCGTTCCGGCCCTCTGTCCCTCACCGGCTGCTTTTCTCAAAAAGGTAACCCGCTGTTTTCTATATTATCGGAAAAGGAGCCGCTCATAAACCCACAATTCTGCTTTTTTCTGATACGATTCCGGAAGAAGCATCCTCTTCCCCTTCCCCGGCGGAAGAAAACGGATTGATTTCACTGCCTGCAAGATGCCCTTTCGGGAACATTCTGCAATCAGAAAAGGGCCATGGGCCATCCATCGATGAACCCATGATCCCTGCAGATTTCATGCTTTTGCAGCTTCCTGCCTCTATGCCGGAGCCTCTTTTCCCTTCCGCGGCCCTGCGCCTCAGAGGAAGACTCCGGAAATTTTTACAGCTCCGCCTTTCCGCCGTGGCTGAGCTTCGCGACCACACCGGACAGCGCAAGGAGCGCGACCAGGTTCGGCAGCACCATGATGCCGTTGAACAGGTCCGAGAGATTCCACACCAGCTCCACCTTCAGAAGGGAGCCGACGAAAATGAAGATGACGGCGATCACCGCGAACGGCTTTACGCCCTTCGTGCCGAACAGATACTTCACGTTCTGCTGTGCGAAGAAATACCATCCGATGATCGTGGAGAAGGCAAAGAACAGAAGGCAGATCGCGACGAACATCGGTCCGAATTTGCCAAAACCGGTTGCGAATGCCGCCTGCGCCACCGGGGTTCCGCCGATTCCCTGCTCGATCATGGAATCCAGAACGCCGGAGGAGAGAATGACAAGAGCCGTCATGGTCAGCACGACGAAGGTATCAATGAACACGCCGACCATGGCGACCTCGCCCTGATCCTGCGGCTTGTCCACCTTGGCCAGTGCGTGCGCGTGGGGCGTGGAGCCCATGCCCGCCTCATTGGAGAACAGGCCTCTTGCAACGCCAAGGCGCATCGCCTCCCGGACCGTAAGGCCCGCTACCGCACCGCCGACAGCCCTGGGCGAAAAAGCGCCGATGAAGATGGAAGCCAGCGCTCCCGGAATTCCGCGGAAATTCAGAATCAGGAGAATCACGCCGCCGACAAGGTAGAGCGCCGCCATAATCGGAACCACCTTCTCCGTGAAGGAAGCGATTCGTCCGATGCCGCCGACGAAAATGAAAGCCGCGACAACGGTGACAAGAACACCGACCACCACCTTGTTGATGCCGAATGCGGTGTAGAACGCATCGCTGATGGAATTGGACTGCACCATGTTGCCCATAATGCCGAGTGCGAGAATGATGGCCACCGCAAAGAATCCCGCGAGGAATTTGCCAAAGCCTCCCTTGAACGCCTTCGTGATGTAATAGACCGGGCCGCCGATCACATGTCCCTTGTCATCTCTTGTCTTCGTCACCTGTGCAAGCGACGCCTCTCCGTAAATGGTCGCCATGCCGAAGAAGGCCGCCAGCCACATCCAGAAGATCGCGCCGGGGCCGCCGCCGACAAGCGCCGTCGCACAGCCTGCAATATTGCCGGTTCCGACCTGTGCCGCAATGGCCGTTGCCAGTGCCTGGAAGGAAGACATGCCTTCCTTTCCTGCCTTATCGCCCTTCAGGGAAAATCCGCCGAACACCCGTTTCCAGGCCTGCGGGAAATGCCGCACCTGCACGAATCTCGTGCGGATGCTGAAATAGACGCCGGAGCCGACCAGCAGGAACATCAGAATGAACCATACCTTGTCGTCCAGCAGTGTGACGATGCTGTTTAATGCCTCCATGTACCCTTCCTCCTTGAGCGGTTTACGCTTCCTGCGGATCTTCCGATTCCGCGCTGAGAATAAGGCGCAGAGGCTCCGGCCTTCTGCCGGTATCTGCATCACAACGAATCCTGCTCCTTCCCCGGCGGATGTTCCTCATCCTGCCGTGTCCGGATGTATGAGATTCAAACTCTGTCCTTTTGCCTGAGAGATTGCGGAAAAGACGAAACTTCCCGAAAAAACGGTCCTGCTGTCCTTCTCCGTGCTTGCACCTTCGGCACTCCCCGGAAGGGAGCTTCTCCAGAGCCACTCCGTTATCAGTCTTCTTCGCCGCAGCGAAACCTGAGAGTTTTACTCCTTCGGTAGCGGATGTTCCGTCTTTTTCTGATAACTTCCACGTCTGTATTCTTCTGTTTATTTTGCATGAAACGTTTTCGTTTGACAACTGTTAATTCTGCCGATTATACACCGCGATTCCGGGCATTCCGGATTTCAGCGCACTCTTACGGTATTGCAGCGGACTTTGCCCCGTTGCCTTTGCAAACCGGGTGGAAAAGTTGCTGGCATCGCCAAACCCCACTTCCTGCGCAATCTCTCTGACGCTGTGATCGGTGAGGACCAGCAGCTCCTTCGCCTGCGTGATGCGGAAATTAACGAGATAATTGTAAGGCGTTGTCCCCATATACTGCCGGAACAGGCGCAGGAAGTAGCTTTTGCTCATATGCGCCTCCGCCAGAAGGTCCGCAAGTTCGATTTCCTGCTGATACTGCCTGCGCAGTCTTTCGGCCGCACGCAGAATGAGCTGATGATTCGTGGTCGCCTCCGATTGTTCCAGAGTGCTTTTTACGCAGAGCGTCAGCATCTTGTGCAGGGCCAGCCCGGTCTGCACCATGCTGTCCACCGTCCCACATTCCATCAGCCCCAGCACGGTTTCAAACAATTCCTGCATTCTGACCCCGGTGAGCGGAAGCGGGGTCAGTTTTTTGTCCGGCAGAAGAATGGGCTCCATCGCGGCGACCCCCGCACCGTCCAGATGCACCCAGTAATGATGCCAGCAGCTCTGCCCCGGCGCGGTGCAGTAGCTCTGCGGCGTGCGGCAGTTGAGCAGCAGCGCCTGGCCGGGATGCAGCAGCACCTGACTGCCGCCCTGCTCGATCCGTCCGGCCCCGCGCAGACTGTAGAACAAAAGATAGCTTTCCTTATTCGTTCGGGCGGTCGAGAAATGCTGCCGGGCATAGAACACCCCTGCCTCCGTGCAGTAATAGGGCTGCGCCAGCTCTGCTTCGCTGGGCGTGGTGCGTTTCCATACGCTTTCCGGCGTCACATCCATATTATAAGTAAGCATCGCACTGCCCCCTTTCTTTGCCCAGTATACCCTGTTCCATCTCCCGGTGCAAAAGTGGACTTTTCACAAAAAACGAGTCACCTTTGCCGATGGAATCTCTTTCTTTTGCCTTCTATACTGGTAGGAGTCAAGCTACGCAGGAGGCGCATTATGCAAAAGAAATATCTTGCCATCGACATCG
>DAIMKA010000158.1:0-4996 GCA_036721955.1 Lachnospiraceae bacterium
GGGAGGTCTTCCGGGAAATTCGTCGAAGGAAGAATATCAGCCAGATGAATGCGGCCCGGCTGAAAACCTGGCAGATTGTCACCGTGGTTGCGGCGGCGATTCTTTTCCTGACGGTGATGCCGTTGGAACAGCGGACTTCCGGTCAGAATGCACCGGGGCTTCCGGGACGCATCCTTCAGGAGACGGTGCTTCCTGACCGGGAACCGGCGGAACAGGAAAATGCCGCGAAGGAAAGAGAACAGCGGGACCTCGTGGGGGACTGGATGTATGAGAAGAATCTGCAGGTAGGAAGTGCGGTCCGGCGGGCAACCGACCAGCTGGTTCCGAAATTTATGAAAAAATAAAATAGGATTGAAGCGGAAATTATCCCTGCGATATTTCCGCATGTTGCTGCAGACGAATCTGCGGCAGGAAAGGAAATTATGAGAAAGAAAAAGAACGGATTTATGACCTTTATTTTTTCCTTTATTCCCGGCTGTGCCGAGATGTACTGGGGATACATGAAAAACGGTGTCAGCATTCTGGCACTGTTCTGCGCCAGTGTGTTTCTCTCCGGCATATTCGGAAACGGAGCCTTCATGCTCCTTGCCGTAGTTATGTATGCATATGCCTTTTTCCATGCAAGGAATATGGCACATATGTCGGATGAGGAGTTTGCGGAAACGGAGGATGCGTATCTGATTTCCGAGGAGATGCTGAAAAAGGCCGGACTTACCGGAAGAAGATATCACAGACTCCTGGCAGCGGTGCTGATTGTCTGCGGCTGCTGGTTCCTGCTGGATACAGGATTGTATCTCCTGCGGAATATTTTTCCGGCCATTCAGGATGCCGTCTGGATGATTCAGAACAGTATTTCGAAAATTTTTGCAGCGGCGATTCTGATCGGAATCGGGATCCGCATGATCCGGGGAAAGAAGGAGCAGGAAGATGCAGAATAACGATGTGCATATCCACCGTGTGGGGAGCATTACCTGCGGAGTCGTGCTGATCGCGGCAGGAGTCCTGTACCTTCTGGCAACCTTCTGGAACGCCATTCCGCTCGCGCTTGTGTTCCATCTGTGGCCTGTCATCTTCATCCTTCTCGGTGTGGAGATCCTGCTCTCCTGCGTTCTGTCCGGAGATCGGATTCAGTATGACAAGGCCGCGATGGCGGTCATGGTTCTGATGGTTCTGTTCGCGATGTTCCTCGCGGGAGTGGACAAAGTCATGGGTTCCAACTGGCATCTGACATTTTGAGACAAAGGTTTGAATCATTCCCGGACCGGTACGAGATGGCCGTATCTGCCGGAGGATGGAATGACACAGCAAAATACGCTCTCCACAAGAAAAAGGGGGAATAAACATCCGTACCTTCCTGTGGGGAGCGTATTTTTCCAATCATGGATATGAGCTTTGCAGGGAAAGAAGGCGCACAAAATTTCTCATGCGCCTGAGAAAAATATTTTCAGCAGCCTGTCAGAGCGTGAAATACAGCGTGCGGGTGATCTCGTAGTAGTCATCGGAATCAAAGGCGATCCGCTTGCTGCCGACCCGTGTGACGCCGGGGTAGTAGGAGCCGCGCTGTGCCTTCTCTGCGTCCTTAAATTCAATTTCCACATGAAAATGTTCCGGAAGCTTCATCAGGCAGGACTGCGGATCCTTTGAAAGAGCCTCCTTCATGCCGTCATGAATCAGCCGGATGGCAGTTTTCGGATGAATGGAGATGGTGGAGGTGCCCCAGCCCTCGAAGACAGGAACGGTGGTGATCTCGGGAATCAGCTCTCTGGCTTCCTCGCAGAGCGCCTTGTCTCCGCTGACGAAGATCGTGGGAATGCCGTAATAGGCGGCGAACATGGCGTTCAGCATGAATTCGCTCGCATATTTCCCGTTGACCTCAATATACTGGTTATGCAGATTCTGGGTATGGGAGAGGTTGTTCCCGACAGAATACGCACCGGAGTGATAACCGGTCATGGCGGCCGCATCGCACTGGCGTACACCGGCCATCATATTGCCGGGAGTGGTGACCCAGCCGCGGATGAGATGGACGCCTTCGGGAAGCTCGTCGCCGATGATGTTGCGGGCAGAGTCATGAGCGTCCTTGACGAGGACATCCTCGACCCTCCCTGTCTCCAGAGCGCCGCTGCAGGCAGCAGCAACCTCACGGGACATCTGCAGGGCAAAACGGTCATATCCGGGCTTGCCGATTTCTGTCTCATCCCAGTCGTTGATGCCACAGGTTCCCTCAATATCCGAACTGATGAATAATTTCATATATGTTTTCCTTTCCGCCGCAGCTTGTCTGCGGCACACGAGGAGAATTTCGCGCAGGCGAATTCTCCGATGTGATGATACATGTGCATCGGGAGGTGCACATGAAGTCAGTGAGGAATGCCATCAGGCATTCCTTTCTGACGCCTTTCTGCCGCAGCTTGTCTGCGGCACATAATATTATTTTACCGGAAGGAATTCCGCAAGCGAATGCACGGTTTCTCCGTTTAATTTCACTGCGGCATGCGCGTTGGTCATCGAATTGAGAATGGCTTCTTCGACGGCCTCTGCGGCCGGAGTGAACACGCGGTTGATCCGCTCCTCCGGGAAGATGCGGAGCGGGGTAAAATCATTTCCGCAGCAGTCCCCGAGAAGATTTCCGTTGGAAAATCCGAGAACAATGTCCCCGGAACCGGTTCCCATGCAGGAGCCGGTGCGGACGAGACCGACGGCAGCCCGCCTGAGCACACGTCTGAGCTGGCGCGAGGAGAGAGGAAGATCGGTTCCGAGAATCATCATGATGGAGCCGACATCGGGAGTGGACGCTTCGCGCAGTGTTTTTTGTATCTGCCGTCCGATGGGGTCTCCGCAGATGGAGAGGTTTTCCAGACTTCCGAAGTTGGATTGGACCAGAGCTCCGATGGTGTAGTCATGACCTGCGAAGCGGATGATCCGGGAGGCGGAGCCGATTCCGCCCTTTAAATCGCAGCAGATGGTTCCGCGGCCGGCACCGACGTCTCCCTGAGCGAAATCAGGATCGTTCCGGTCCGCGTCTGCAATGGCAGCCAGCACATCCTTTTCCTCTACGGCGCGTTTCCCGATGTTGCTGATCTGGGAGTCATTGGTCTCACCGACCAGAACATTGACGCTGCGGACGGTTTTCCCGCGTTCCTCTTCCTGGCGGAGAATGTAGCCAATCAGTGCATCGGTGACCTTTCCGACATTCAGAGTGTTGGTCAGCGCGATGGGGGATTCGAGACACCCGAGTTCGTCCACCTGCAGAGTTCCGGCGGTTTTGCCGTAGCCGTTCAGAACATAGGAGGCAGCTACGGGCTTTTGCTCGTAGGCAGTTCCCTCGCAGGGGAAGACAACAGTCACGCCGGTGTGGATGTCATCGTGATCCACGGTGCAGTGTCCGACACGCACCCCGGGGACATCGGTGATTTTGTTGTGAGGACCGGTTTTTCCCTTTCCGATCTGATAGCCATAGTCGCGAATATTCATACGAAGAAAGCCTCCTTCCTGAAATGACAGTCAGCGGTGCCGATTGCACATCATTATATATCATGAATGCGGGGTGAAAGAAAATTGTTGCCGCAAAGGATTGACGAGGGGAAAAAGCGGTGCTATAAATATGCTTACCGACAGATGAATACATGTATACAATCAAACGGATGAAGCTCCGGCACCGCGCCGGACGCTTCAGACAGTCAGGATTGAACCGGCAAGGGCGTCGTTTCCAGTAAGGAAACGGCGCCTTTTGGTTATTCAAAAAGAGGAGGAGCAGACATTATGAGAAGACATTGGAGCGCAGCGATAAGTCTGGCACTGGCAGCGGCCATGCTGGCAGGATGCGGAAGTTCCGGGGCGGCTGGTTCGTCGGAGACGGCCGGGGCAGCCACCACGGCGGCAGCGGATACGCAGAGCACGGAAGCTGCATCAGCCGGCGATGATGCGGGAACGCTTCGGCTGGCCTGGACATCGGACATTCAGACCCTGGATGTTCAGACGACGAGTGCGAACTACATGATTCCGATGAATGTATTCGATCGCCTGTTTGAGATCAAGCTCAATGATGACGGCTCCACGGAGCTGGTTCCCAGTCTGGTCAAGGAATACACCGTCAGTGATGACGGCCTGACCTATGATTTTACGCTTCGGGATGATGTGAAATTCTCCGATGGGACTCCCCTTACCGCGAGTGATGTGGAATTCACGCTGGTCCGCCTTCTCGGACTGGACACCAGCGTCAATACGGATTTTGCTTCCTGCATTCTCGGGGCGGATGACTACATTGAGCAGGAAGGCTACAGCTACGATGACACGGTAGAAGGCATCAAGGTCACGGATGATACGCATCTGACCATTACGCTGGCCTATCCTTTTGCGGGCTTTCTCTATGAGCTGGCAACTCCCGCCGGATGTATTTATTCGAAGGCAGCGGTGGAGGCAGCCGGTGATGATTATGGAAATGATTACAAGGCAGCAATCGGATCCGGCCCCTATGTGGTTACGGATTGGACCAGAGACAGTGATCTGGAGATGGAGGTCAACCCGGAGTACTGGGGCGAGACACCCAGCGTGAAGAAGGTGGACATTCAGATTGTTCCGGATGCATCCACCATCAACATGATGTTCCAGAATGGTGAGATCGACATTCTGGACTGCGATGATCTGGATTCCTCGGTGATTGATTCCACCTACAAGACCGCTTATGCCGACAAGATCGTCTCCTCCAACCGTCTGGCGACGACATACCTCATCCTGAATGAGAATGACCAGTATCTGAGTGATGTCAACGTCCGGAAAGCCATCCAGATGGCAATCGACCGGCAGAGCATTCTGGATACGGTTTACAGCGGCGACGGAAACCTGTGCGACGGCATCTATCCGAAGGGCCTGATCGGCTACAGCGAAGAGAATCAGGGCTGGCTGAAGTATGATCCCGATGCGGCGAAGAAGCTTCTCGAAGATTCCGGCTATACGGATGGTGAGATTAAGATGGAGCTTTCCGCAGACAGCTCTG
>DAIMKA010000159.1:0-4953 GCA_036721955.1 Lachnospiraceae bacterium
GAGGCAAAATCCGCGATGCCAGAGAGAATTTCGCGAAGGCGAATTCTCTCTGTATGCAGAGTACCGCGGTTTTGCCATTTCCGTAAGAACCGGATCACTGCGCTCTCTTGATGAAAAGATGGCGCTGTGAGCGGTAGTCCTTCTCTCTTACAATCTCCAGGCCGCTCCCCTCCAGAAAGGAGAAATCCGAATCCAGAGCGGTCTCCGCGATGATCAGTGTCTCATCCGTCACATACGGAAGGGACGCAAGCTCCAAAAGAGCGCGCCGGCAGGTGTCCGCCTGGTACGGCGGGTCCAGATAAATGATGTCCGCCTGCTTCTCGTGAATGTGATGCAGCGCATTCAGCACATCCATCTTCAGAAGGATGCCGCTCTCCTCGAAATGCGTCTTGTGAAGATTGGCCTGAATGCATTTCGCCGCATCCCGTCCGTTCTCCACCAGATACGCCTTCTTCGCGCCGCGGGAGAGCGCCTCAATGCCGATGGCTCCGCTCCCTGCGCACAGGTCCAGAAAAACGCAGCCCGGAACATCAAACTGGATGATGTTGAACAGCGTCTCCTTGATGATGTCCTGCGTGGGCCTCGTATCGGTTCCTTCCGGCGTCATCAGCGGCATGCTCCGTGCCGTTCCTGCAATTACTCTCATATGCTTTCCTTTCTTGGTACACGAGGAGAATTTCGCGCAGGCGAATTCTCCGATGTGGGAGCAGGGCACGCTCTTCGTGCCTGCTCGGAACAGGAGAAAGTGCCATCGGGCACTTTCGAGTGTATCATTTCTTCGTTCCCCTGCCGCCCCGGCCGGTGGATTTCAGGTGATTCAGGTCCACCTCGCGGTCGTGCCAGGAAACCACATTCGGCACATTCGGATTCAGAATCCAGGCATCCTCCACCGCATCCTTCGCGGACAGTTTGATGCCCCGCACGCCTCTTGCTGTCTTCTTCTGCTCCGGAATCTCTTCCAGTCCGTACTTCAGGAAGAAGCCCTCCTTCGTCCGCAGCACAATGTTCAGCTGATCCGTGATGGCGCCCGCCATGACAAGACGGTCATCGTCGTCCAGCTTCGTCGCCTGAATGGTCAGACGCGTCACATCGAATTCTCCGCCGCTTACGATCTTGACATAGCCCTGCTCCGTCACAAAGACAAGGCGGTACAGATTCAGCTCGCTCTGGTTGGTGATGTAAACCACGTTTTCCTTTGCGGAATCGAACTTGCAGACATTGTCGATGGGGCGGCCCTTTTCCTTGAGCTTTGCCATCGGAAGATCACTCACCTTGACGGTGTGCATCATGCCCGTATCCGTGAAGACACAGACTCTTCCGAGATTTGAACAGATAAAATGCACGCGGAACTCCGTGTCCACTGTCTCCTTGTTGCGCTCGTAGGCGGCAAGATCCATGGTCTTGGCATAGCCGAAGCGGTCCATGACGAACATGACCTTTGTCTCTTCCTCCTCCGGCTTCACATAGACCATCTCCTCGCCCTGCGTGATCTCGGTTTTTCTGGGAGATGCGAACTCTTTCTTGAACCGCGAGAGCTCCTCCCGGATGACTCTTGTCATCGAGCTTCTCTGCTCCAGGATATCCTCGTAGCGGTAGATATTGGCGACGGTCTCCTCATGCTCCTTCAAAAGAGCGTTGATCTCCAGACCGACGAGCTTGCGAAGGCGAAGCTCCAGAATCGCGTCCGCCTGTCTCGGCGTAAAGGCAAGCTGCCCGGCCATCACCGCGGATTCCCTTGTCTTGAAGCGGATGCCGTCCGTCACGCCCTCCACGAGGCACTTCTTCGCCTGCTGGGTGGAGTCCGATCCCCGGATGATCTCGATGATCAGGTCGATGACGTTGCAGGCCTTGATGAGGCCCTCCTGGATCTCGCGCTTTTCCTGCTCCCTGGCGAGCATCGTCTCGTATTTGCGCCGTGTCACCTCAAAGGCAAAATCAATGTTCGCCTGCAGGACCTGTTTCAGAGAGAGCGTCTCCGGTCTCCCGTCCTTGATGGCCAGCATGTTGACGCCGAAGGTGTCCTCGAGCTTGGTCTTTTTGTAGAGAAGGGCCTTGAAGTTCTCGACATCCGTGTCCTTCTTCAGCTCAATGACAATCCGGATGCCCTCCTTGGAGGACTGATTGGAAATGTCAATGATGTCGGAGGTCACCTTGTTCTCATACAATGCCGCAACATCCTGCAGGAATTTCGCAATGCCGGAGCCGATCATGGTATACGGAATTTCCGTCACGACGAGGTTCAGATGTCCGGATTTTCCCTTCTCCACCTCCACACGGCCGCGCAGACGGATCTTGCCCTGTCCGCTCTCGTAAATAGAGAGCAGGTCGTCCTTGTTAACCACGATGCCGCCGGTCGGGAAGTCCGGTCCCTTCACATAGCGCATCAGATCGCGGACGGAAGCCTCCGGATCCTCCAGAAGCGCAATCTCCGCATCGATTGCCTCGCCCACGTTGTGGGTCGGCGTCGAGGTTGCCATTCCGACCGCAATGCCCTCGGAGCCGTTGATCAGAAAGTTCGGGATCATGGCAGGAAGAACCGAGGGCTCCTTCTCCGTCTCATCGAAATTCGGAACGAAGTCCACCACGTCCTTGTCAAGGTCCGCAAGAAGTCCCTCTTCGGTGATCTTCTGAAGCCTTGCCTCCGTGTAACGCATGGCTGCAGCGGAATCCCCCTCGATGGTACCGAAGTTTCCGTGCCCGTCCACCAGCGGGAGCTCCTTCTTGAAATCCTGCGCCATGACAACCAGGGAATCATAGATGGAGGAATCCCCGTGCGGATGGTATTTGCCCATCGTATCGCCGACGATACGCGCCGATTTGCGGTAGGATCCGTCGTAATGGATTCCCAGCTCCGACATATCGAACAGGACGCGGCGCTGAACCGGCTTCAATCCGTCACGGATGTCCGGCAGCGCGCGGCTGATGATGACCGACATGGCATAGTCAATGTAGGACTTCTGCATCAGTTCGGAATATTCGCTGGGAATGATCTGTTCTTCGATATTCTCTTCGGCTTTTGTCTTTCTCGGCATAAATCTGTCTGTCCTTCCACTGTCTTAACCGGGGACCCTGTGCGGGCTTTCCGTGTGCAGAGCCCTTTCCCCTGCCATCGCAGCGGTTTCCCTGCAAAACGTGTGCGGGCCCTCTGCGGGTTTGTCTCTCAACATGACTCCCGGAAGGTACCCTTCCCGCGGCTTTTAAATATCAAGCTCCGCGTCCGTCGCATGTGCGTGAATATACTCTCTTCTCGGCGGAACGTCGGTTCCCATCAGAAGTCCTGTCATCTCCGAAGCCATGCGGCCGTCGTCAATCTGAATCTTGCGGAGCCTCCGGTTCGCGGGATCGAGCGTCGTCTCCCACAGCTGCTGCGGGTCCATCTCGCCCAGGCCCTTGTAGCGCTGGAGCGTAAAGCCGCTGTGTGCCTTGCGGTAGCGGGCCAGTGCCGCGTCATCATAGAGATATTCGCCCTCTTCGCCCTTTTTCTTCGGAACCACCTTATACAGAGGCGGCATCGCGACATAGACGTGCCCCTCGTAAATCAGATCCGGCATGAAGCGGTAGAACAGCGTCAGAAGAAGCGTCGAAATATGGGCGCCGTCCACATCGGCATCGGCCATGATAATGATCTTGTCGTAGCGAAGCTTCGTGATGTCGAAGTCCTGGCCGTACCCTTCGGAGAAGCCGCAGCCGAAGGCATTGATCATGGACTTGATCTCCGCGTTGGCGAGCACCTTGTCCATGGAGGCCTTCTCCACGTTCAGAATCTTGCCGCGGATCGGAAGAATTGCCTGGAACATGCGGTTTCGCGCCATCTTGGCGGAGCCGCCTGCGGAATCTCCCTCGACGATGAAAATCTCGCATTTCGAGGCATCTCTGGACTCGCAGTTGGCAAGCTTTCCGTTGGAGTCGAAGGAGAACTTCGGCTTCGTCAGCATGTTGGTCTTCGCCTTCGCCTCGGACTTGCGGATCTTCGCCGCCCGCTCCGCGCACTCGATGACCGCCTTCAGCTGATCCAGATTCCGGTCAAAATAATGCGTTGCCTCATCGGTGGTGACCTGAGAGACCGCCTTCGCCGCGTCCGGATTGTCCAGCTTCGTCTTCGTCTGCCCCTCAAAGCGGGGATCCGGATGCTTGATGGCGATGACCGCCGTCATGCCGTTCCGGACATCCGCGCCGGTGTAGTTGACATCCTTGTCCTTCAGGACACCGAGCTCTCTTGCATAGCCGTTGATGACCTGCGTGAACGCCGTCTTGAAGCCGGTCAGATGCGTGCCGCCCTCCGAGTTGTAGATGTTGTTGCAAAAGCCCATGATCTCCTCACGGAAATCACGGATGTACTGAAACGCGCACTCAACCTCGATGCTCTCGTATTTTCCCTTGAAATAAATGATGTCCGTCACGGTCTCGTCGGACTTGTTCAGCTCGCGCACAAAGCCCGCGATCCCGTCCGGCTCATGGAAGGTCCTCGTCTCTTCACTTCCGGGGCGCTTGTCCTCATAGAGAATCGTCAGCTTCGGATTCAGATATGTCGTCTCATGAAGGCGGGATTTGATCTCCTCCTCCTTGAAACGCGTCTTTTCGAAAATCGTGGGGTCCGGAAGGAAGTTGATGGTGGTTCCGGTTCCCTTCGCCTTGCCGACAGCCGGAAGAAGGCCTCCCACGAGCTCCTGATCCGGCTTGCCCTGGCGGTACTTATCCTCATAGACGACACCACCCTTGCGGACGCGGACCGTCATATGCTCCGAAAGCGCATTGACCACCGAGGAGCCGACGCCGTGAAGACCGCCGGACGTCGCGTATGCCTTGTTGTCGAACTTTCCTCCGGCATGGAGCGTCGTGAAAACCACGCGCTCCGCGGAAACGCCCTTTTCGTGCATGTCGATCGGAATGCCGCGGCCATTGTCCTCCACCGTGCAGGAGCCGTCCGCCTCCAGCGTCACGCGGATCGTATCG
>DAIMKA010000160.1:0-4943 GCA_036721955.1 Lachnospiraceae bacterium
TCATAGACAAACCGGAAGGTGTCTCCGTCTGCAACCGGCTGCTGATCCGCTCCGTACTGGCCATACTCCCCGTTGACGTAAATGGCCCAGTATGCACCGTCCTTGTCATAATCTGCAGTTTCCCCGTTGATCGCTGTGATAAACAAGCCGTAATCGCTGGTGGTTCCCTCATAAGAGAAGTCTCCCTCCGCCTGCAGTTCATCCATAAGACCGCTCAGATACTCCGCATCCGTCTTGCCCTGATACGTCTTGCTGCTCCCGTCCGAGCCGACCACTTCAACCGTGTATGCCTTGGTACCCTTCTGGGCCTTCGGACCGAATGCCTTGTATACTCCGAGAAACACCGCAATGACGGCAATCACAATGACAATGGCTGTAATCATCTTCGTTTTCTTTTTCATCCGTACTTCCTTCCTGCCGCAGTCTGCGGCAATGCGGGCAGAAAACGTAAGGTATTTTCTGCCATGTGTTTTTTTCCCAAACCTTCGTATATAATACGGACAAAGTGTTTTCTTTTCAATTATCGTATTTTCTGCCGCGCTTTTTCGCAGCATTCGAAAAAAGAAACACTGATTTTCACCCTATTTTTCAAAATCAGGAAAGGTATCCGGACTCTCTTATGAAAATTACCCAGATTTTTGACGAACATGAAGTGACCATCTCCTTTGAGGTATTCCCTCCGAAAACAGATGACCGCTACGCCGCTGTGGAAAAAGCCGCGCGGGAAATCGCTGCTCTTCATCCCGCTTTCATGAGCGTCACCTATGGCGCAGGCGGCGGAACCTCCGGCAACACCGCCTCCATTGCCGCCGACATTCAGGATAAATACCACACCCCGGTTCTTGCCCATCTGACCTGTGTCTCCTCTACCCGGGAGCACGTCCGCAGCATGGTGCAGATCTATCGTGAAAAGGGAATTGAGAACATCATGGCGCTGCGCGGCGATATTCCGAAGGAGGGCCGCAGCATCTTCGAATACAACCATGCCAGTGAACTGATCTATGATATCAAGTCCATTGATGACACCTTCTGCATCGGCGGAGCATGCTACCCGGAGGGTCACGTGGAATGCGAGAGCCCGTCCGCGGATATCCGCCATCTGAAGGAGAAGGTAGCGGCCGGCGTCGATTTTCTCACCACGCAGATGTTCTTCGACAACAATATGCTCTATAATTTTCTCTACCGCATCCGCGAGGCGGGCATTGAAGTCCCGGTTCTTCCCGGCATCATGCCGATCACCAACAAAAGGCAGGTGGCGCGAAGCGTTGCACTTTCCGGCTCCACCATCCCGCAGCGCTTCCGCATGATGGTAGACCGCTTCGGGGATGACCCTGCCAAAATGAAGCAGGCCGGCGTCATCTATGCAACCGAGCAGATCATTGACCTCATTTCCAACGGGGTGACACATATTCACGTTTATTCCATGAACAAACCCGACATTGCCGCCGGTATCATGGAATCTCTGTCCGCCATTCTGGACAATTAAGGCAGGGTTTTCATGACTGTTTACGAAACCAGCGGGACCGCCGTTGACATTCCCCTGCAGGAAGTGTTCCGCTATCTCGGCTACCGTGGAATCGCTCCGGATGAAACGATCCTCTGCCGCGCGGAGAGTTCCATTCAAAAGCTCCGGAGAGAAAGCCGCCCGCGCGGTGTGTGGAGGGCTCTCCCGCTCTCTCTGTCTGCGGCTCTTCCGGATGACATCCGGATCGGGAATCTTCGTTTCTCCAGCCGGCATCTTTCCAAAAATCTTCGCGGCTGCAGCGTTGTGGTTCTCATGGCCGCCACCATAGGCTCCGGCGCGGACTTTCTGATCCGCCGGGCAGAAGCCGTCAGCATGCTGGATGCCTCTGTTCTGCAGGCGGCCGGTGCCGCCATGGCGGAGTCCTGGTGTGATGAGGTCAACCGGAGAATCATTGCGGCAATGAAAGAGCGGAACCTGTTCCCCCGCCCCCGTTTCTCGCCCGGCTACGGAGATGTTCCACTGTCCCTGCAGAAGGATTTCTCCACGCTCCTGCAGATGCCGCAAACCTGCGGCATTTCTCTGACGGACACCCTTCTCATGGTTCCCAGCAAATCCGTCACGGCCTTCATCGGATTCTCCGATCAGGAAGAGCCCTGCGTTCCGGAAGGATGTGAGACCTGCTCACATTCTGCGGACTGTGCCTTCCGCCGATAAGATGTCCTTTTTTATCATAAGAAAACCTTTGCCCGTCTCCAGGAGGCGGGTATACCGTTCCCGCGGCCATTGTCCATATTCTCTGCAGCCTTATCCGGCTCACCTGCCGCGGGATCAGCATCCAACACACGAGGTAACCGTACCATGCGACCTGATTTAAGAGAAAAACTTGGCAAAGAATGGATTTTCTGCGACGGTGCGACCGGGACCTATCTCCAGTCCCGCGGCCTGAAGGGAGGCGAGCTTCCGGAGCTCTGGAATCTCACGCACCCGGATGTCATCACCGACCTGTACACCGGTTTTCTGAAGGCAGGCTCCCACATCATCAACGCCAATACCTTCGGCGCCAATATTCTGAAATATCCCGATCAGCTGGAAGAGATCATCGGCTCCGCCATCCGTCTTGCCCGGAAGGCAAGAAAGGACTGCGGGCGCGAAGAGGATGCCTACATTGCACTGGACATCGGTCCCACCGGAAAGCTGCTGGAGCCGCTGGGCGATCTTTCCTTTGAACGTGCCACTCAGATTTTCGCCGAAGTCGTCCGGATTGGAGCAGCAGCCGGAGCGGATCTTGTCCTGATCGAGACCATGAACGACACCTACGAAATCAAGGCAGCCGTTCTCGCCGCGAAGGAGAACTGCGATCTCCCGGTTCTTGCTACCACAACCTTTGACCGCAACGGACAGCTCCTGACCGGTGCCGGTGTCGAGGCAGTCGTACCGCTCCTCGAAAGTCTCCATGTGGATGCTCTCGGCGTCAACTGCTCTCTCGGCCCCCACGAAATGAAGCCGATCGTGCAGCGGCTCGTCGATGCCGCCTCCATCCCGGTCATCGTAAATCCCAACGCGGGACTTCCCCGCGAAGAGAACGGGAAGACCGTCTTTGATGTCACACCGGAGGACTTCGCGGCCACCATGGCTGATCTGGCCGATCTGAATATTCAGGTGGCGGGCGGCTGCTGCGGGACCACTTTCGAGCATATCCGGCAGGAGATTGCTCTTCTGAAGAAGAAGCCCTTCCGCCCTCAGGTTCCCAAACACCGCACCGTTGTCACCAGCTTCTCCCGCGCGGTTGAAATCGGTCCCCGCTGCGTCATCATTGGCGAACGGATCAACCCAACCGGCAAAAAACGCTTCAAGCAGGCTCTCCGCGACGGGGATCTTCCCTATATTCTGCAGGAGGGTCTCAATCAGGAGGATGCAGGAGCCGACATTCTTGATGTCAACGTCGGACTCCCGGAGATTGACGAACCCGCCATGATGGAGACCGTTGTAAAACGCCTGCAGGGCGTTACCAGTCTTCCTCTTCAGATTGATACCACGGATGTTGAGGCCCTGGAGCGTGCGCTGCGCTGCTACAACGGAAAGCCCATGATCAATTCCGTCAACGGCAAGGAAGAAAACATCGAGGCAGTGATGCCCCTGGTTGCGCGCTACGGCGGTGTTCTCGTCTGCCTTGCTCTCGATGAAGCCGGAATCCCGGAGACCGCGGACGGCCGCATGGCGGTTGCCCGCAAAATCTATGCCGCTGCGGACCGTTACGGCATTTCCCATGACGATCTCGTCATTGACGGGCTGTGCATGACCATCTCTTCGGACAGCTCCGGAGCGCTTGCCACCCTGGAAACGCTCCGCCGGGTCCGCGATGAGCTGCACGGCCATACGATCCTCGGTGTATCCAACATCTCCTTCGGACTTCCGGCCAGAGAACTCGTGAATGCCCATTTTCTCACCATGGCAATGCAGGACGGCCTCTCCTGTGCCATCATCAATCCCGGCAACGAACCGATGATGCAGGCTTACCGGGCAAGCCTTGCCCTCCTGAATCAGGATGAGCAGTGCATGGGCTTTATTGATGCCTATCACGACTATGTTCCTGTTGCCAAACGGACTGCCGGAATTGCCGTGTCCGGCCCGGATACGCCCTCCGGTTCCGGCCCGGATCCTGCTGCTTCTGCCCACAGTGCTCTCTACCAGGCCATCGAACGCGGCATGAAGGAAAAAGCCGCTGCCGCAACCGCGGCAGGGCTGAAGGAACACTCCGGTCTGGACCTCATCAACGAGGAGCTGATTCCTGCATTGGATCAGGTCGGACAGGGATTTGAAAAGGGAACGATTTTCCTGCCCCAGCTGCTCATGAGTGCCGAGGCTGCGAAGGCTGCTTTTGCCGTCATCAGGGATTCCATGTCCGGACAGCCGCAGAAAATCAAGGCCAAAGTTATCCTCGCCACCGTCAAGGGTGATATCCATGACATCGGCAAAAATATTGTAAAGGTCATGCTGGAAAATTACGGCTACGATGTGATTGATCTGGGAAAAGATGTACCGCCCGAAACCATTGTGGAAACGGCGATCCGGGAGAATGTCACACTGGTCGGCCTCTCTGCTCTCATGACTACCACCGTAGTCAGTATGGAAGAGACCATCCGTCAGCTTCGCGAGAAAAAGCCGGACTGCCGCGTCATGGTCGGCGGCGCTGTCATGACACAGGAATACGCCGACGCGATCGGCGCGGATTTTTACGGAAAGGATGCCATGGCCTCTGTCCGTTACGCCGATTCGCTCTTCACCTGATAATGTTTCCCGGCGGCATCAAAGATTTGCGAAGCAATTTGAGATGCGGTTGAGCATCCGCACAAGCCCAGCGTACCTGGAGTCAGTGTCCGAAGGGGCTTGTCTCATAAAAAGGGCGTGTGAAAAAACTCTCGTTTTTCACACGCCCTTTTCTCAGTTATGTGTCAGTACGATATGACGCGTATGATAG
>DAIMKA010000161.1:0-4913 GCA_036721955.1 Lachnospiraceae bacterium
CCGAGGACCTGGATGACGTTTCCGGAGAACTCGTCCGGAACGTCGATGATGCACTGCTCCATCGGCTCGAGCTTTTTGCCGTTCTCATCGTACTGATAAATGACCTCTGCCTTGGAAACGGCGAATTCGTAGCCCTCGCGGCGCATGGTCTCGATCAGAACGGACAGGTGCAGCTCACCGCGGCCGGAAACCTTGAAGGAATCGGTGGTGTCCGTGTCCTCCACGCGAAGAGAGACATCGGTGTTCAGCTCACGGTACAGACGGTCGCGGATGTGGCGGGAAGTGATGTACTTGCCGTCCTTGCCCGCGAGAGGGGAGTCGTTGACGTTGAACGTCATGGAAATCGTGGGATCCTCGATCTTCGGGAAGGGGATCGCCTCGATCTTCTCCGGTCCGCAGATGGTGTCGCCGATGTGCATCTGTTCAATGCCGGAGATGGCAACGATGGAACCCATCTTTGCCTCCTGAACCGGAACCTTCTGCAGGCCCTCGAACTCATACAGGGTGTTGACCTTGCACTTGACGAGCTTGTCGTGGTCGTGGTGGTTGACGAGAACGACATCCTGGCCGACACGGATCGAGCCGTTGGAAACCTTGCCGACGCCGATGCGGCCGACATAGTCGTTGTAGTCAATGGTGGAGATCAGCACCTGCGTCGGTGCCTCCGGATCTCCCTCGGGGGCCGGGATGTGATCGATGATGGTCTCGAACAGGGGCTTCATGGAAACTCCCGGGCTTCCGAGATCCAGCGTGGCGATTCCGGACTTGGCGGAAGCGAAGACGAACGGGCAGTCAAGCTGCTCGTCGCTTGCGCCGAGATCCATCAGAAGCTCCAGAACCTCGTCGATGACCTGCGTCGGACGCGCACCGGGACGGTCGATCTTGTTGATGCAGACGATGACGGCAAGGCCGAGAGCCATTGCCTTGGAGAGAACGAAACGGGTCTGCGGCATGGGGCCTTCGAAGGCATCCACAACGAGAATGACGCCGTCCACCATTTTCAGGACGCGTTCCACCTCGCCGCCGAAATCGGCATGGCCGGGGGTGTCAAGGATGTTGATCTTGACGCCGTTGTAATTGACGGCAGTATTTTTACTGGTAATGGTGATGCCGCGCTCACGTTCGATGGCTCCGGAGTCCATGACGCGGTCTGCGACCGCCTGATTCTCACGGAATACGCCGCTCTGGCGCAGCAGACCGTCAACCAGCGTCGTTTTGCCGTGGTCAACGTGAGCAATGATGGCAACGTTTCGGACGTCTTCTCTTTTCTGAATCATAAAAAACCTCTTTGTGGCAGCCATCCGGCTCTTCCGGTCCCGTGCGGGGCGGCGGACAGGATCCAGACAGCTACCTTAATATAATGCAAAAACGGTACATTCCAAACCGGACGATTATAGCATTGCAAAAGCGAACATGCAACATGGATTGAAGGGAAACGATATGGTAAAATAACTGCAAACGTATACCCGGACGAATCTGTCTGCCAGAAGGGGGCAGGCGGGGCGCCGGGAGAGCAGGAAGCGGACAGGAGGAAGCATGAGCAGAATCATCCTTAAACTCAGCGGAGAAGCGCTGGCAGGAGAGAAGAAGACCGGATTCGATCTGGAGATTGTGGAGAGGGTTGCCGGTCAGGTGAAGAAGCTGGTCGATGAGGGCAACGATGTCGGCATCGTGATCGGCGGCGGCAATTTCTGGAGAGGAAGAACGGGAACGGAGATTGACCGCGTGAAGTCGGATCAGATCGGAATGCTTGCGACGGTGATGAACTGCATTTATGTTTCGGAGGTGTTCCGCGGAGCGGGGATGATGACCAACGTCCTGACCCCGTTTGAAGTGACCGGCATGACGAAGCTCTTCTCGAAGGACCGGGCGAACAAGTATTTTGCCCGCCACATGGTGGTTTTCTTTGCGGGCGGCACGGGACATCCGTATTTTTCCACGGACACCGGCGTTGTGCTGCGGGCCATTGAGGTGGACGCGGACTGCATTCTGATGGCGAAGAACGTGGACGGCGTGTATGATTCGGATCCTGCGAAGAATCCGGACGCGAAGCGCTTTGACGTGCTGCCGATTCAGGAGATCATTGACAACAATCTGCAGGTCATTGACATGACGGCTTCGATTCTTGCAAGAGACAACCATATGCCGCTGCGCATTTTCGATCTGAACGAAGAGGACAGCATCATTCATGCGGCAGGCGGGAAGTTCAACGGAACGACGGTGACGGTAGATTAACAGCAAAACAGGGAGATGATGACAATGAGTGATCCGAAGATCAAAGTTTACGAAGACAAGATGAACAAGGCAATCGAGTTTCTGGAGGCTGACCTTCAGACCGTCCGCGCAGGGCGTGCGAATCCGCACATTCTGGACCATATCCGCGTGGATTATTACGGAGCGCCGACCCCGATTCAGCAGGTCGCGAACGTTTCGGTTCCGGAGGCCCGCATCATTCAGATCCAGCCCTGGGACAAGAACCTGATCAAGGACATCTGCCGCGCCATCCAGATGGCGGATATCGGCATCAATCCGACCAGCGATGCGACCATGATACGCCTTGTTTTCCCGGAGATGACGGAGGAGAACCGCAAGAATCTGGTGAAGGATGTCAAGAAGAAGGGCGAGGAATCCAAGGTTGTCATCCGCGCGGCAAGACGCGACGGCATGGATGACTTCAAGAAGCAGAAGAAGGCGGCGGAGATTTCCGAGGACGCAGAGGCACAGCTGGAAGATGAGCTGCAGAAGCTCACGGATGATTTCATCAAAAAGGTAGACGGAATCATCGAGAAAAAATCAAAGGAGATCATGGTAATCTGATGTCAGAGGAATATAAGATTCCGGCGCATGTCGCCATCATTATGGACGGCAACGGGCGCTGGGCCAGGAAAAGAGGACTTCCCCGCACGGCGGGACACGCGCAGGGAGCCCGTGTCGTGGAGCAGATTCTGGAAGATGCCGACCACATGGGGATCAAGTACCTGACGGTCTACGCGTTCTCCACGGAGAACTGGACGAGACCGGATGCGGAGGTCAAGGCCCTGATGAATCTCCTGCGGACCTATATGAAGACTTCGCTTGTCAAGTGCGCGAAGAATAACGTCCGGATCCGTGTGATCGGAGACAAGTCCCGGCTGGATGAGGACCTGCAGAGGAGCATTGCGAATCTGGAGGAGTCCACGAAGAACAACACCGGCATCGGCTTTCAGATCGCGATCAATTACGGCGCGAGAGATGAGATGCGCCGTGCCGTGCAGAAGCTTGCGGGCAAGGTGCTAAGGGGAGAGCTTTCTCCGGAGGAGATCACGGAGGAGACCATCTCGAACGAACTGGATACGGCGGGAATTCCGGATCCGGATCTTCTCATCCGCACCTGCGGAGAGGAGCGCCTTTCCAATTTCCTCATGTGGCAGCTGTCGTATTCGGAGCTGTATTTTACCGATGCGGCATGGCCTGATTTTACAAAGGAAGAGCTGGAGAAGGCAGTGGATGCCTACAATCACCGGGAACGCAGGTTCGGCGGGCTGATGAAGTAGGCAGGACAGAAGGCAGCGCCGGGAGCAATGCGGGTGGCATTTTTCCGGCGGAAGGAATGCCACAAGGCGTGAAAGGCAACTATGAAGAAAAGAGTCATCAGCGGCGTCGTCATTACAATTCTGGCAATCGGCCTCGGACTATGCGGGGGACTGCCTCTCGGACTGGTTCTGATGGTGTGTGCTTTGATCGGTTACTATGAGCTGACAAGGGCACTGAAGGTTCATGATCCGGAGAAGGAAAGCTGCAACATTCTGGAAGTGACGGGACTTGTCATCGGGGCCGTGTATTATCTGGCGCTCCTTTATTACGGGGAGACCATCGGCGCAGTCGACAGGAGCGGCAACATCCTGACCTGGGGCTCCGCCAACGCGATGCCGTTCATCCACAGGGCCAATTCGCTGGCGCTCGTTGCGATTATGGGCCTGTTCCTTCTGAATATGGCCGTGTATGTTTTCACGTTTCCGAAATACCATGCGGATCAGGTGATCGGATCGGTTTTTTCCTTTATCTATGCGCCGATCATGATCTCCTGCATTTACCGCTCGCAGTTCCTTCCCTACGGGAAATTCGTGTATGCCCTGATTTTCTTCTGTGCGTGGATCTGTGATACCTGCGCCTGGGCGACCGGCCGTGCCTTCGGAAAACACAAGATGACGCCGGTGCTCTCTCCTCACAAGACCGTGGAAGGGGCCATCGGAGGAATCTGCGGGGGAACGCTTCTGTGCGTGTTTGCAGCGTATCTGATCAGCGTTCTGGTGCCGGGAGAGAACCTCTATGGTGCGTTCATCGTCATCGGCATTGTCGGCAGCATCATCGGCATGGTGGGAGATCTGGCAGCCTCCGCGATCAAGCGCAACCACGGCATCAAGGATTACGGCAGGGTGATTCCGGGACACGGCGGCATCATGGACCGGTTCGACAGCATTATTTTCACAGCGCCGGTGATCTACACGCTGGGCGTGCTGTTCCTGGAAGTGCTGCGCTGAACTACACTCGAAGAGGCGTGATCGCCTCTTCTCCTGTCTGGAGCATGCACAAGGAATGTGCATGCTCCCCCATCGGAGAATTCGCCTTCGCGAAATTCTCCTCGGTGCACTCGAACGTGACTGATGTCACGTTCTCCTGTCCGGAGCAGGTATATTTTGTGACGATTTAACGCATTTCGAAGTTTCTGGCGGAAATCCTCAATGTCGCCGCCCGGAGGCGCCTTGTGCCTTGATCGTCTGCCGATTTCAAACCGGAATTGATCTGCAGGCAGATGATTCGCATGGAAAATCGTCAGGTGCGGAACAGTTACCATAATTATTGATAAGAGGGGGAGTGAGGGCTGCGGCCAGCACTCCCCTGTTTCGGAAAAGGAGCAGGGAAAGTTTGAAAGT
>DAIMKA010000162.1:0-1255 GCA_036721955.1 Lachnospiraceae bacterium
AGGTTGACAATGTCGCCCTTCTTGTGGCGCTCCTCATACTCAATGTGACGCTCATCCGCGAGCTTCTTCGCCTCTTCATCCGTCTGTACCTGATCGAAGTCGATGCCGGTCTCTTCCTTGATCGCCTCCACCATGGTCAGTCTCCGGAACGGCTTTCCGAGATCAATCTGCTTGTCTCCATAGGTAATGACGGTCGAACCGCAGACCTTCTGGGCAAGATCACGGAACATGGCCTCCGTCAGCTCCATCATGCCATTGTAATCGGTATAGGCCTGATACAGCTCCATCAGCGTGAATTCCGGGTTGTGGCGGGTATCCACGCCCTCATTGCGGAACACACGTCCGATCTCGTAGACGCGCTCCAGACCGCCGACAATCAGTCTCTTCAGATAGAGTTCCAGAGAGATGCGGAGCTTTACGTCCTCATCCAGTGCGTTGTAATGAGTGACAAACGGTCTTGCCGCCGCACCGCCCGCATTGGATACGAGCATCGGGGTCTCAACCTCCATGAAATCACGCTCGCTGAGGAAGCGGCGGATTTCCTTGATGATCTCGCTTCTCTTCTTGAAGGTCTCGCGGACATCCTCATTCATAATGAGGTCCACGTATCTCTGGCGGTACCGGATATCCGTGTCCTGCAGGCCGTGGAACTTCTCCGGAAGGGGTTCCAGAGATTTGGACAGAAGGACCAGCTCCTTCGCGTGAACCGAGATCTCTCCGGTTCTCGTGCGGAACGGGAAGCCCTTGACACCGATGATGTCGCCGATGTCCATGTGCTTGAAATCTGCATAGGCCTCGTCTCCGAGATCATTGCGGGACACATAGATCTGGATTCTTCCGTCGCGGTCCTGCAGATTGGCAAAGGACGCCTTGCCCATGACGCGCTTGAACAACATACGCCCTGCGATGGAAACCGTCACCGGCTCCTTGACATAGTTGCCTTCCTCATCCAGCTCTCCTGCGAGTTCGTCAAAATGATCCAAAATTTCCTTCGTGTGATGAGTCTGGTCGTATTTCGTAATCCGGAACGGATCCTTTCCTTCTGCCTGGAGCTGTGCCAGCTTATCTCTTCTTACCTTCTCCAGCTGGCTGATGTCCTGCTGCGGCGCATTCTGGTTCTTCTGATTCTCTGCCATATCTTTCATCACTTTCTATTCTGAAGTGTCACGATTCAGCACCTGTCAATTTTCAATGCGGATTGTCCGCCTGCAAATCACTTTGCGTTTGAAATTAGCAGGCGGTCATGGAACGAAAC
>DAIMKA010000162.1:1265-3362 GCA_036721955.1 Lachnospiraceae bacterium
GTCTGCTGCCCTCTGCACCGGAAATCCCATGACCCGGATTCCTCGGGCAGCCGCTTTAATCGTTATCTCTTGAAATGGAGAGAACCTTGTAGGACATGGCGCCTGCCATGGTCTCTACCTTCACAACATCGCCGACCCTGGCTCCCATCAGTGCCTTGCCGACCGGTGATTCATTGGAGATCTTGTTCTCCAGGCTGTTCGCCTCTGTGGATCCGACGATGCTGTATTCCAGATCCTCATCGAACTCCATGTCATGGACCTTTACCTTGCAGCCCACGCTGATGCGGTCCAGCGCGATGTCCTCATCCGTAACCACTTCCACATTCTTAAGGATCTTCTCGAGTTCCTCAATTCTGGCCTCGATATCCCGCTGCTCATCCTTGGCTGCATCGTACTCGGCGTTCTCGGACAGGTCGCCCTGTTCCATTGCTTCCTTAATCTTCTGTGCCACTTCCTGACGGCGTTCCACCTTCAGATTGTGAAGCTCGTCCTCGTATTTCTTAAGACCCGCGTACGTTAAAATGTTCTTTTTCTCTTCCATGACTGTGTAACTCCTGACCTTTCCTCTTGGTGCAGCGACGATCTTCTCCCTGCGGCAATCATGCTCCAGAGCCATCGGTCCAGCATTTCCTGTTCAATGAATGATCTGCTGACAGGAATACATCTGAAAACAGGTGCAACAGAGCACAAAATCACCGGCCGCGAACAATCTCTCCGCGGCAGGCTCAAAAATCCTGCAATTTCTGCAAAAATCCCGTCAAAACAGGCCTTCGCAGATAATATCGGACTGCATTATACCCAGATTCGTCTTGACTGTCAAACCTGTCAGAGGTTTTCTCCGTTTCCCCGGACAGCTGCGCCTCTTCGTTCCTGCAGGCCATCCATTTCTTCCGTGTCTGTCTGCGTGCAGGCCTCACACCCACCGTTTCTGACAGACAGTTGCTCGCACGTACCGGATCCGGAATGCCGCAGTCCCGCTATACGTAGGGAAACTCCCTGCGCAGCATCTCCTCCAGCTCCGCGAAGCTTGCCATCGTGTTGATCTTCACCCGGAGCTTCGCCGCTCCCGGAAATCCCTGCAGATACCAGGCTGCATGATGACGCATCTCCTGAATACCGATGCGCTCCCCTTTGATTTCCTTCATCAGCTGCGCATGCCGCAGGATCATCTGGATCACCTCGCGATGGCCGGGGCGTTCCATCTCTTCGCCCGTCTCCAGATAATGATTCACTTCCCGGAAAATCCACGGATTTCCCTCCGCGGCGCGGCCGATCATCACTGCGGTGCAGCCGGTTTCGTCCAGCATTCTTCTGGCGGACGGCCCGTCCGTCACATCCCCGTTCCCGACAACCGGAATGGAAACGGCCTGCACGACCTCTCCGATCCTGCTCCAGTCGGCCTCTCCCGCATACATCTGCGGCCTTGTGCGGCCATGCACGGCAATCATGGAGGCTCCGCCCGCCTCCGCGGCCTTCGCGCACTCCACCACATTCTGATGGGCATGGTCGAACCCGGTCCGCATCTTGACGGTCACCGGACGCGAGGTGTGCTGCACGCACGCCGACACGATTTTCTCAATGAGAGCCGGATCCTTCATGAGCGCCGAGCCTTCCTGATTGTTCACAATCTTCGGGACCGGGCACCCCATGTTGATGTCCAGAATGTCGAACGGCTTGTCTTCGATCATCTCCGCGGCCTGTGCCATGATTTCCGGCTCATGTCCGAAGAGCTGCAGGGAAACCGGCTGTTCCTTCGGGTCCGTTTTCATCAGTTCTGCCGTCTTGTAATTGCCGAACGTGACCGCCTTCGCGCTGATCATTTCCATGACCACAAGACCGGCCCCCTGCTCCCTGCACAGAAGCCGGAAGGGCAGATCCGTCACGCCCGCCATGGGCCCCAGCACCGTCTGGTTCGGAATCACAACGTCCCGGATTTTCCACTCCATCTTACCAATTCCACCCTTTCCTGATGGTCTACTCTTCCCCATAACCTTCCAGAAGATCCGCCGGATTCTGATGCAGGAAGGTGACCTTATAGTAAATTTCCAGTGACTGGAACACCTCCTGCTTCTCCCTGCGGAGCTTCTTAATAAGAAG
>DAIMKA010000162.1:3372-4861 GCA_036721955.1 Lachnospiraceae bacterium
CCGATCTCGTCATAGAGAAGGTCACCCTCCTCCGCGCGCGTGTCCATCACGACGTCTCCGCTCGGAGTAAAACCGATCGTGAAAATGCCTCCGATCTCTTCGGTGAACAGTACGCACATGATCTGAAGCTCCTCACGGACATTCTCCGGAAGCTTTTCAAATTTCGGGTTAAAATAATACTTCTTATCGTAGGCATTGGATCCGCATAGAACAATGCGGTAATTTTCTTCCTGTTCCAAAATTCTCTCCTGCTTTTCTCTTTTTGCTGTCAGGCAGCTCTCTTTCCTTCCCGGCAGTGTCCTCCCGGATTCTGCTCTGGTATGTGGCTGTTCTTCACATACCCCTGGTGGGCTTTATCGGAACGACTGTTCCGACAGGCTTTTTTCTGCGCCGCTATACATACCCCATCACGCCGCGGACCGAAATTTCTCCGGTTCCGATCCTGCGGTCTTCGCCGCCATCATCCGGAGTCACCACCAGCTCTCCCCCGGAGGTCACTGCCTTCGCAACGCCAGTGAATTCTCCCTTGGGGTCCAGAATCCGGACCTTGCGGCCGATGTTCACCAGGGCACTGCTGTAACGCTCCCGGAGCGGTTCCAGAGATCCTGCCGAAAGATACGCTTCATAGTCCGGCTCGAAATGATTCCAGCAGCCCGCCGCGATCTCCGCGCGATTCACCCTTTTCCCCGTTGCGAGATACAGGGTTGTCGCCGTCTCCTTCAGTTCCGGATCCACGGACTCCAGATTCAGATTCAGGCCGATTCCGATCGTGACATCCCGGATTTCCGCATCCTCCAGCCGCATCTCCGTGAGAATTCCCACGAATTTCTTGTATGGGCCGCCATCCACCGAGACCACAAGGTCATTCGGCCATTTGATGCCGAACCGGATCCGCTCCGGAAAATGCAGGTCCTGCAGCATCTCATAGGTGGCAAGCGCCATGATCAGCGTCATCATCGGTGCCTCCGAAACCGGAATCTGCGGGCGAAGGAGAATGCTCATATAGACATTCTTTCCCGCCGGAGACAGCCAGGTCCGCCCGCGTCTTCCCTTCCCCGCCGTCTGGTGGGAAGCGACCGCCAGTGTCCCCTGCGCCGCCCCCTCGTCCGCCAGGCGCATGATATCATCGTTGGTGGACCCGGTCTCCTTTTCGTAGATCACCGGATGTCCGGCCCATGCGGTTGTGAGTCTTTTCTCGATCTCCGCCTGATTCAGAATGTCTTTTTCCTGATCAGGAACAAGGCGGTAGCCTTTGTTGGTCACCGCCTCAATCTCATAGCCTTCTTCCTTCAGTTTGCCGATTGCCTTCCACACCGCAGTGCGCGACACTCCCAGAAGATTACTCAGCTCCTGTCCGGAGAGAAATCCGTCCGCATCCGACAGCGCCTGTAAAATTCGATCTTTCATTTTATACCTCGCTGAGGCAAAATCCGCGAAAAGAACCGGTTATCCACGTGATTCCGGGAACTGATATCCGAGCGTTGCCGCC
>DAIMKA010000163.1:0-4780 GCA_036721955.1 Lachnospiraceae bacterium
GGCCCCGAGGACGTGGTGTTCTGCGGCCGTCAGGCAATCGATGGCGACACCGCACAGGTCGGCCCCCAGATCGCTGAGAAGCTGCACCGAGCTTTGCCACCTTCAGGAGCTCCCGCCTGCTGCGGAACCGCCCGTTGGCCTCCCGGTACGCCACGATGTTCTTCGCGAGTGTCCCGGAAATGCCGGATACATAGGATAGAAGTGAGAACGATGCCGTGTTCAGATCCACACCCACGTGGTTGACGCAGTCCTCCACGACGCCTCCCAGCGCTTCATCCAGCTTCTTCTGGTTCATGTCATGCTGATACTGCCCGACGCCGACGGCCTTTGGATCAATTTTCACCAGCTCCGCCAACGGATCCTGCAGTCTTCTTGCCATGGACGTCGCCGAGCGCTGTCCCACATCAAAATTCGGGAATTCCTCCGTTGCCAGCTTACTCGCGCTGTACACTGAGGCTCCCGCCTCGTTCACGATCAGATACTGCAGCGGCTTTCTCTTCGGCTGCTCCTTCTGCACCTCCCTGATGAGATCCACAATGACCTGCTCGGATTCCCGGCTGGCCGTTCCGTTGCCGAGACTGATGAGCGTCACATTGTCCTTCTCAATCAGCTTTTTGATCACGGCCTTGGCCTCCGCCACCTTGTTCTGCGGCGGTGTCGGATAAATCACCGTTGTGTCCAGCACCTTTCCGGTCGGATCCACGACCGAAATCTTGCAGCCTGTGCGGAAGGCCGGATCCCAGCCGAGGACCACCTGACCGCTGATTGGCGGCTGCATGAGGAGCTGCTCCAGGTTCTTCCGGAACACCTGAATGGCTCCGTCCTCCGCTTCCTCCGTGAGACGCGCACGGATTTCCCGCTCAATCGCGGGTGCAATCAGGCGGGTATAGGCATCCTTCACAGTTTCCTCCAGAGCAGATTCCGTATAAGGATTCTCCCCGCGCAGCCATCTCCGGATATGTTTCCGGATCTCTTCCTCCGGCGCATTCAGCTTCACCGTGAGATACTTCTCCTTTTCGCCGCGGTTGATGGCAAGAACGCGGTGCCCCGGAAGCTTTGCGATCTTCTCCTCGAACTCGAAATACATCTCATAGACGCTGCGCCGGTCCTCCTTCGTTCCATGAACCGCCGCAGTGCTGTTCCCGGATCCCGCAGATGCACTTCCGTTTTTCGCAGACGTACTCTTTCCGCTTTCCGCCTTCGCGGCGGCTTCCTTCTTCTCCGCCGTCATCAGGGTTCCTTCCCTCCAGGTCTTCTCCCGAATCCAGGTCCGAAGGTCCGCATCGTCCGAAATCCGCTCTGCGATGATGTCTTTCGCCCCCTGCAGTGCTTCCTCCGCAGAGGTGACCTTCTTCTCCTCCAGAAAGTCCGGATCCTGCAGTTTTTCAGGCTTTGTGACATATTTGACTGCTTCAGTCAAAACCGGTTTGTCTGCTTTTCCCGACAAAATCCAGTCCGCAAGAGGCTCCAGTCCTTTTTCTTTTGCGATTCCGGCGCGGGTCTTCCTTTTCTGTTTATAAGGGCGGTACAGGTCGTCCACCGCCACCTGCGTCATCGCAGCTTCAATCTTCTCCCGCAGCTCCTTCGTGAGCTTCCCCTGCTCCTCAATCGCCGCAAGTACCTGTCCCTTTTTGTCCTCCAGATTCCGGAGAGCCGAAAGCCGCTCTCCCAGGAACCGAAGCTGCTCATCGTTCAGAGATCCCGTCACTTCCTTCCGGTAGCGGGCGATGAACGGAATCGTATTTCCCTCATCCATCAGGCGGATCGCCGCCTCTACCTGTCCGCGGCGCACTTTGCTGCCGTCCGGATTCGGCATTCCTGCCATTTCTTCTGTAATCCGTGCTGTAATATCCATTCTGTCTGCTCCCTGTTTGTTCTGTTACGGTCAATGCTCACCATTATACAACAGTTCATACCTTGCAGGATTCGGCAAAACCACTTCGCGGATTTTGCCTCAGCGAGGTATAAAGATGAGAGTTGTCGGCTGCAGTAAAAATTTCCATAAGGAAATCTGAGGTACACAGAGCCATTCCCTTGAAAACGCAAAAATCCTGCAACAGAAAATGCCAGCCGCATGGCTGACATTTTCCTCTTCTTCCGTATTCTGCTTTTCCGGACATCGAATCTCTGACTCCGATCCGTCAGGCTGCGGGCTCACGCCCCGATTTTGTTGCCGGTGTACAGCTGGTAATATCTTCCCTTTTCCTCGATCAGCTGCTCGTGCGTTCCCCGCTCAATGATCCGACCCTGCTCCAGAACCATGATGCAGTCGCTGTTGCGGACGGTGGAGAGACGGTGCGCGATCACGAAGGTTGTCCGCCCTTTCATCAGGGCATCCATGCCCTTCTGCACGAGACTCTCGGTTCGGGTATCAATGGACGAGGTCGCCTCATCCAGAATCAGCGCCGGCGGATCCGCCACGGCCGCTCTTGCGATGGCAAGGAGCTGGCGCTGTCCCTGCGAGAGATTCGCGCCGTCATTGCGCAGCATCGTATCATATCCGTTCGGGAGACGGCGGATGAAGCCGTCTGCATTGGCAAGCTTCGCAGCCTCCCTGCACTCTTCATCGGTTGCGTCCAGGCGCCCGTAACGGATGTTGTCCATGACCGTCCCGGTGAACAGGTGCGTATCCTGCAGCACCATGCCGAGCGAGTGGCGAAGATCCGCTTTTCTGATCTTGCCGATGTTGATGTCATCGTAACGGATCTTGCCGTCCTGAATGTCATAGAACCGGTTGATCAGGTTCGTAATGGTCGTCTTCCCGGCTCCCGTCGAACCGACAAAGGCAATCTTCTGGCCCGGTTCTGCGTACAGATTGATGTCATGCAGCACGGTCTTCTCCGGGTCGTACCCGAAGTCCACGTTCTCCATGGTGATTTTGCCGCGCTGGCGCACATAGGTGGTCGTATTGTCCGCCTTGTGATAATGCTTCCACGCCCAGATGCCGGTGCGCTCTGTCGTCTCTGTGATGTTCCCGTCTGCATCCTCTTTGGCCCGGACGAGTTCGACATACCCTTCGTCCTTCTCCGGCTCCTCGTCCATCATCCGGAAAACACGCTCCGCACCGGCCAGCGCCGCGATGATCGAGTTCATCTGCTGCGCAATCTGCGTGATCGGCTGCGAGAAGTTCTTGTTCAGCGTCAGATAGGAAACCAGGGTTCCGAGCGTCGTGGAGCCAAAGCCCGCGAGCGCCAGTGCCGCGCCGACCACCGCACACAGAACATAGCTGATGTTGCCGAGGTTCCCGTTGACCGGCATCATGATGGAAGCATACCGGTTCGCAAGGTTCGCGCTGTTTCGCAGCTGTCCGTTCAGCTCGCGGAAATCCTCCACGGCCTTTTCCTCATGACAGAACACCTTGACAACCTTCTGTCCGTTCATCATCTCTTCGATGTAGCCGTTTTCCTTACCGAGGTCCTTCTGCTGCTGCACAAAGTACCGTCCGGACTTCTTCGCAAGACCGCCGGAAACGAACATCGTCAGCACGACCATCAGCACACTGATGATGGTCAGCGGCCAGGACAGGACGATCATGGAGACGAACGTGATGATCAGGGTCACCAGAGAGTTGATCGTCTGCGGAATGCTCTGGCTGATCAGCTGGCGCAGCGTATCGATATCGTTCGTGTAGACCGACATGATGTCGCCGTGCGCATTCTGGTCAAAATAGCGGATCGGCAGCGATTCCATGTGTGCGAACAGCTCCTTTCGAAGATCCCGGAGCGTTCCCTGTGAAATATTGATCATGATCCGCTGATACGCATAGGAAGCTGCGATGCCGATCGCATAGATCACGGCAAGCTTTCCGAGTGCCGCGGCAAGCGGAGCAAAATCATGACTCTTGTCTGCCAGCATCGGCAGAATGTAACCGTCAATCAGCGTTTTCTGGAACAGGGTTCCCTGAAGCGTAGACCATGCCGCAATCAGGATGCAGGCAACCACCACGAGAAACGGAGCAAGATAGTTCCGCATCACGAGTTTCATCAGTCTTTTGAAAAGCTGTCCCGGATTGTCCACCTTCGGGCGGACCTTCATATTGTTTCTCATACCTGGCATAATTTTATCCTCATATCACTCACGCAGACAGACCTCCGCCTCTGTCTCAGAGACGGATCTGCGTGACAGTTCTCTGCACTTACTCCGCGCCCTGCCCCTGCGGCTCGTCAAAATCACCGCCGCCCTGGGTCTGCGACTCGTAAATCTCGCGGTAGATCCGGTTGTTCTTCACCAGATTCTCGTGCGTATCAAATCCGTTGATCGTTCCGTTGTCCAGGACAATAATGCGGTCGGCATCCTGTACGGAAGAAATCCGCTGCGCAATGATCAGCTTCGTAGTGCCCGGGATCTTGGTGGCAAAGGCATTGCGGATCTTCGCATCCGTTGCGGTGTCGCAGGCGCTCGTGGAATCATCCAGAATGAGGATCTTCGGCTTCTTCATGAGCGCTCTGGCAATGCAGAGGCGCTGCTTCTGGCCGCCGGAGACATTGGTTCCTCCCTGCGTGATCCGGGTCTCGTACCCGTCCGGCATCCGGTCAATGAACTCATCCGCACACGCGAGCGTACATGCCTCCCTGCAGTCCTCCAGGGTAGCATTCGGATTGCCCCACTTCAGATTGTCCATAATCGTCCCGGAGAAAAGGTTGTTGCTCTGCAGCACCACGGAGACGTTGTTGCGAAGGACTTCCAGATCATACTGTCTCACATCAATGCCGCCGACACGGATGCTCCCGTGCGTTACGTCATACAGACGGGAAATCAGGTTCACAAGCGAAGACTTGCC
>DAIMKA010000164.1:0-219 GCA_036721955.1 Lachnospiraceae bacterium
TCCCTCCGCCTGCTGCATTCGCTGTACCGTAAGAGACGGATCCTCCGAGATGCTCTCCAGAAGGGCCTGCATTCTTTTCTTCAGCTGCGAGCGAAGCTCCTGCACATCCGCCTTCTTCGTCTCGCTGATGCCCTGCTTGTCCGCGCCGCGGATCACGGGAAGGCGCCCGAGCGGATAAGAGGCCGCCAAGAGCAGCATCCCGCGAAGCTTCTCCATGTC
>DAIMKA010000164.1:331-4774 GCA_036721955.1 Lachnospiraceae bacterium
TTTGCCGAACAGTTCCTCCTCTTCTCTTTCCAGAAGGTCCTGATAGGGAAACGGCCCGTCCGGAAGTCTTGTGATGCGCAGCATCGCCTGATGAAGCATGGAAAGCTCCGAAAGGGACTCCGCCTGTTCCCTCAGAACCGCCCGGTACCAGGAGAAGGCATACAGATCCTCCACGCTCTCTGCGTGGTAATCGCCCTTCCTCTCCTCCAGCCAGACCTCCGGCCAGGGATGCGAATCCGCCGCCTGATAGAGATTCCGGATCAGCTCCTCCAGCTCCTCGTCGTCCCGCCCCGGGCAGAAATAATCCGCGCAGGCAAGAAACGCCGGATCCTTCGCCGCATACTGCTCCTCCAGGAAGCGCTTCATCACATCCTTTTCCAGAAGAGGGCTTTCCGTGTCGTCCATCTGCCGAAATCCCGGATCCAGATTGATCTCGCTGAAATTATTCCGGAGAAGGAACGTGCAGAAGCTGTCAATCGTCGTAATCTGCGCATGGTGAAGAAGCGTCTCCTGTCGCTGAAGGTGCCGGTCCTCCGGGTGCTCCTCGAGCCTCTGGGAAACCGCACGGGCAATCCTCTCCCGCATCTGGGCCGCCGCCGCGCGGGTGAAGGTCACGACCAGCAGGCGGTCGATGTCCAGAGGGTGCTCACCCTCACTGATCATGCGCACGATCCTCTCCACCAGAACCGCGGTCTTGCCGCTTCCTGCCGCCGCGGACACCAGCACGTTGTGGTTCCTGGCATTTAATATTTTCTGCTGTTTTTCCGTAAACCTGATTGCCACGTTCTCTTTTCCTATCTTATATTTCTTGCATTCTGCGGGTCTGCCCGCCGCACCGGTCCCGGCACGGCACCCGGACGAAGCTGTCGGTCAAAGTCTCCCTGCTGCCCGGATTTTCCATGATTTTAACGGATGTCGCGATAATCGTACCCGGGAATCCGCACATCGAATCCGCACACATTCCGGTACGGGCAGTAGGTGCAGGCCGAAAGATCCCTGCTGATCCGCACAGGGGAGGCATCCGTTCTTCCCTCCAGAATATCCTCGGCAAGAAGGCAGATTTTCTCCCGGAGCTCTTCCCGGAGCGCCTGATATTCCTCTTGGGAGATCACCTTGCTGGATGCCGTAAAGCCGCCCTTTTTCAGGAGCTTCACCGGAATCACCTCCGAGGAGGTTTCCCCCTTTGCAAGTCCGTGATCCAGGTGTTCCAGAATCTCCGGCTCGCTTCCGACAAGGCCCTTCGGTCGAAGCCTTCCCCGGACGCTGTGCGTCTCCAGGTCTCTCGCAGTCTCTTCTCCGGACCGCTCCCTTTCCTCCAGAATCCCCGCCGACTCCTTTGCATCCAGCATCGGATCATCGAACCGGTAATAGAGCATGGCGGCCGGAATCACCTCCGCGTTCTGTCTCTTTCCCTCGAGGAACCGGACCTGCGCTTCCATGTACAGCATCAGCTGGAGCTGGAGTCCCGCCCGCATCATGTCAGGATCCAGATCACGGTTTCCGGACTTGTAGTCCACGATCTTCACGAAGAGCCGGTTTCCCTCGCGGCACAGATCCACCCGGTCAATTCGGCCCTCCAGGACAAGCGTGCCGCCGCCCGGAAGATCATAATGAAGTGCTTCGTCCCTGCCGAAGCTCTGCTCCAGATACGCCGGTTCAAAATCGCCCTGCTGCAGCTGGTACTGCAGGGTGTCCACGGTCCGTTCGAGAATTCGCTGAAGGCGCCTGACCTGATATGTGCTCCTCGCCGTAGCGAACAGAATCTGGTCATGATAGCCGCCCGCCGTCTCTGCGAGCGCTTTTTGCACCAGCTCCGCTCCCTGTTCCCGGGAGTAGGACGCCCAGGGAAGTCCCTGTTCCCGAAGGAGCTGGCCGAACCGCTGCACGCTTTCATGCAGGATGGTTCCGGAATCCTTCGGCTCCAGTGTATACTCCTCCCGTTCCCTGAGCCTTAAGCCGTACTGAAGGAACTGGCGAAGATAACACTGGGCTGCCGTTTCCAGGCGGGTGACCGACCCCTGAACCTTCCTCTGATACAGAAGCTCTGCCGTCCTTCTCGTAATGGGAACCGGCCGGTAATGGAGAAAAGCCGCCTCCCTGAGCCGCCGGATCCGACTCCCGGCTTCTTCCCGGCAGGGCGCCGCGGCATCCACGGAAGAATTCCAATCCGTCCGGGTTCTTCCCGCGCAGAAGCCGTAAATGGTGAGAAATTCCCGCTCCTTCTCCCGGTCATGCAGATAGAGTCCGTCCGCGTAGTCACGCATGGCTCCTGCCAGAAGCCCCGACGCATCCGCCATGGACGCCAGCTGCCTCGATGCGGGAAGTTCCTCCGGAATCTCCACGGGAATCCCCGGGTACAGCTGCTGCAGGAGCCCGATCAGATACGACGGGCGAAGGCTTCCCCCGTCTCCCGCCGTCTTGACCCAGGAGACATAGAGAAGGTCTCTGGGCTTGGTCATGTTCATGTACAGGTACAGGCGCTGGATGTACATCTGCTGCCGCGGCGTCGGCGCAAGCTCTCCCCCGCTTCCCGAGAGCGCATCCGATTCCTGCAGAAATTCCCGGTCGAGATCGGAAATGAGTCCTCCCCGGGAGGCACCCTGCGGAATGCTGCCGTCGTTCACGCCGAGGAAGAACAGGACCTTTACCTCGGAAAGGCGCGTCCGCTCCATGTCTCCGACCAGAATCCGGTCCGTCTGCTGCGGAAGCGTTCCGAGGCGGATCTCTTCGAATCCGGCCTCCACCAGCTCCAGAAAATCCTTTGCGGAAATCTTCTCATCGCCGAGAAGCTCATACAGCTCATCCAGAAGATGAATCACCGCGCCGTAAATCTGACGGTATTCCATGGCGGCCGGCGTCTTTCCCGCCGCCTCGAAGCGATCCGCCAGCGCCTGCATCTGTTCTCCCGCGCGGATGCCGGTCAGAAACGCATACAGTGCCCGCGTCCTCTCCATGGCCGTCGAATGTCCCAGATCCCGCAGCGGCCCGATCCCCGCGAGGAACTTCGTCCGCATTTCTTCGAATTCTTCATCAAAGGCCGTCTCCCACCGCTTTCTCGACGCAATGCCGCGCCGGAGGCAGTAGTTCTCCAGACGGTCCACCTCATCCTCCGCAAGGCCGGTCAGACCGCTTCGAAGATAGCGGAATACCGTCTCATAGGTATAATCGCCGCTTCCGATCTCCAGAGCTCCGCGGATCGTCTCCGTCAGAGGATTCTGGAGCACCGCGCGGTTTGTATCGAGATAAACCGGAACTCCCATCCTGTCCGCGCAGATCCGGATCTCGTCCTCATAAGAGGGAAGATCCCCGGTGACAACGGCAAAGTCCCGGTAGTGGTATCCCTTCCCGGCAATCAGCTCATGAATCCGGAGGAACATCTGCCGTACCTCCGCCGCAGGATTGCTGGCGAGGAACAGATGAACGGGAAGCTCCTCCCCTGCCTTCTTCCCGCGGTAGGGACGGACAGGATAGCGGAACAGCGACCTCTCCAGATGAGCCAGCGCCGGATTTCCCGCGAAACGCACCGGCCCTTTCCTGCCCTTCGTCTCTCCGAAATACCAGTCCTTTCCGTGTGCGATTCCGTTCTGCCCCGCCATGCGGCAGATCTGCGCCACCGTCTTCCTCGTCAGATAGAACAGGTCCTGTTCCTCGAACGCCGCTCCCTGCATCACCTCGCGGACCGGTGTCCCGCCGTCCTCTCCGTAATCCAGCGCGAAGATGACCTCCCGCGCATTCTGCATCAGGGCCAGAAGGACGCGGTACTGCACCGGCGTAAAACCGGTGAAGCCGTCAAAAACGATCGTGCTCTCCCGGATCAGCTCCGATCCAGGAACCGCCTCCGCCAGAAGATCCAGCGTTTCCTCTCCCGTGATGTACCGATCCTTTCGCTCTTCCAGAAAGGCTTCGTACAGGATCTTCAGATCACGGAGTCTGGCTGCCAGACCTCCCTGGCCGCCCGCTGCCGCGCTCCTTGCCAGCTCCTCCGTTCCCTGCGGAGAAATGCCGTACTGCATGAACTCCGAAATGACAGATTTCACCTCCGCGATCATGCCCGGCTTCTCGATGCCGGTTCCCAGGATCGTAAGATCCTTCCGGCAGCGGGAGACCAGCCTCCTTAAAAGGAGCGTCTTGCCCATATCGTCCAGGACGCCCCGCTCGTCCGCCCCGACCTCCTCGAAGATGCGGTGCGAGAGTCTCCCGAAGGAAAGGACATCCACGTTCAGAATGCCGCCGCGCTCCCCTGCTGCCAGGACCATTTCCTTCTGCGTCTGCATGGTGTACTGATCCGGCACGACGATCAGAAAGCTTTCGGAAAAATTCTGCCGGTCCAATGCCTCCGCGGCCCTTTCCGTTACCCATTTATGAAGTTCACTGCTCTTGCCCGCGCCTGAGGCGCCCAGGCAGAATCGATAACCCATTGCTATACCCCTCTGCAGCTCTTTC
>DAIMKA010000165.1:0-4696 GCA_036721955.1 Lachnospiraceae bacterium
GGTGCTTGGTGATGTCGTATTTCTCAGACAGGAATGGGCGCACGCCGCGAAGCTGCAAGATGCACTTGCCGCCGTCCAGAACTGCCAGCTCATCCACGCTGGCAAGCTCATGGGGACGAACGGTCAGAACGACCTCCTTCTCCTCTCCGGCAGCCAGGTCAATGCGGCGGAATGCGGACAGATGTGCGTTCACGGCATCGTTTGCGTCCTCTTCCTCCTTCACGTAAACCTGAACCACTTCCTGTGTCGCCGCTTTTCCGTCGTTCCGGACCTTTACCGTGACCTTCAGGCCATCCGTTTCGTAAGGAGCGCCGAAGTCATCGCTGCTGCCGAACGCCGTCTCACCGGCCTCCACCTTCTCGTCCGCAGGGCGGACGATCTTCTCTGCCGTGACACTCTCCGCCACGCAGTCACCGTAAGTCAGGCCGTAGCCGAACGGATACAAAGGGGTTCCCTCATAATAGCGATAGGTTCTTCCCTTCATGGAGTAGTCCTTGAAATCCGGAAGGTCCTTGTCATGCTCGTAGAAGGTCACAGGGAGCTTGCCGGACGGAGAGGTCTCGCCGAACAGAACCGCTGCGACATTCTTACCGCCGCGTCCGCCCGGATACCACACCTGCAGAACCGCTGCCGCGTGATCCTCCGCCGTGCGCAGGTTGACTGCGCTTCCGGTCATATTGATCAGAATCACGGGCTTGCCGGTTGCAAGCATGCCGCGAAGGAGCTCGAGCTGCTGGAACGGAAGCTCCAGATTGTTCTTGTCGCCCGATGCGTAGCGGTTTCCCGTATCGCCCTCTTCGCCTTCCAGTGTCTCGTCAAGGCCCAGAACCACGATGACGACATCCGACAGTGCCGCACATTCCTGCGCCTCTGCCAGACGGTCACACATCACGGGATCCGACAGCGCCTCGACGTTGTCCTTGAACAGGTGGCAGCCCTCGGAATAATGAACATGGACATCCTCGCCCAGATAATCCTGAATTCCCTCCAGAACCGTCGTGTAGCGGGAAGCATCGCCGTGATAGTTGCCCTTCAGTGCAACGCGGCTGTCCGCATTCGGTCCGACAACGGCAACATCGTGAAGTTTGCTCTTGTCCAGCGGAAGGATGCCGTTGTTCTTCAGAAGGACAAAGCTCTCTCTTGCCGCGCGGTCTTCCAGTGCGAGATGCTCTTTGCACTCCACCACGGTATACGGGATCTTGTCGTACTCCGTCTCGCCGAACATTCCAAGGAGGTATCTCGTTGTGAACAGACGAATCGCGGACTCCGTGATGTACTTCTCATCCAGCATTCCCTGACTGACTGCATTCATGATCTTCTGATAGGTGCAGCCGCAGTTGACATCCGTGCCGTTCTCGAGAGCGAGAACCACGGATTCTTCCGGAGTTTTGGTGATCTTGTGGTTCTCATGGAAGTCACGGACTGCCCAGCAGTCGGAGACAAAGTGTCCCTGGAACTTCCACTTGCCGCGCAGGATCTCCTGCAGTGCGGGAGATCCGCAGCAGACCTCGCCGTTCGTGCGGTTGTAGGCTCCCATGACCGCCTCAACCTTTCCCTCCTTGACGCAGGCCTCAAACGCGGGGAGATAGGTCTCCTCCATATCCTTTTTGGAGGCAACGGCATTGAAATGATGGCGCTCTGCCTCCGGTCCGGAGTGAACCGCGAAATGCTTCGCGCAGGCCGCCGTCTTCATGTACTCGCCGTCTCCCTGCATTCCCTCAATAAAGCGGACGCCGAGGCGCGAGGTCAGATACGGATCCTCGCCGTAGGTCTCATGGCCGCGGCCCCATCTGGGATCACGGAAGATGTTGACATTCGGTGCCCAGAAGGTCAGGCCCTTGTAAATGTCGCGGTCTCCGCGGCGGCTCTGCATGTTGTACTTCGCCCGTCCCTCTTCGGCGGTGACATCTCCGATTTCCTGCATCATGTCCGGGTCAAACGCTGCCGCCATTCCGATTGCCTGCGGGAACATCGTCGCAACGCCTGCACGCGCCACGCCGTGCAGCGACTCATTCCACCAGTTGTAAGCCGGAATTCCGAGGCGCTCAATGGCGGGAGCATCATACCGAAGCTGTGATGCCTTCTCCTCCAGTGTCATCTTTCCGACGAGTTCTTCCGCGAGCTTTCTTGCTTCTTTTCTATCCACTTTGTACCCCCGTTTTCTGAGTTTTGACAGAACTTCTGAAAGCAGAACTGCCTGGTCCATACTTTTTGAAAAATGTCTTTCTCTGAAATTCTCCGGGCCCTGCCAGCGGCAAAGTCCGGAGAAACCGATATCCTCTTACTGCAAATCGAAATTACTTGACCTTAATGACAACCTTCAGCGCGTCGGTCTTGTTGTTCAGGGCTTCCTGATAAGCATCCTGAATGTGATCGAAATCGAACTCGTGGGTCACCAGAGGCTTCACATCAATGGCTCCCTTGGCAACGGCTGCGATGGCTCTCGGATAGATGTTGCGATAACGGAATACCGACTTGATGGTCGCTTCCTTGTCCATGATCTGTGCGAAGTTGTAGTTGATCTCCTGCTTCACGGAGATGCCGACCAGAGTGATCGTTCCGCCTCTCTTTACGAGGAACGGCGTCTGTGCGATCGTGATGGCAGAGCCTGCGGTCTCGAAGACCTTCTCCGCACCTTCGCCGTTCGTTGCCTTCTTCACTGCCTCGAAGACATCTTCCTTGCCGCTGTTGATGACGACGTCCGCACCGATCTGCTTTGCAATCTCGAGCTTGGCGTCAATCAGGTCTGCCACGATGATCTTGCCTGCGCCGTGTGCCTTGCAGGAAAGAAGGGTCGTCATGCCGATGGTGCCTGCGCCCAGGATCAGAACGCTCTCGCCGACCTGTACATTGCCCTGGTTGGCTGCGTGGAAGCCGACGGAAAGAGGCTCGATCAGTGCGCCCTCCTTCGTGCTGACATTCTCCGGCAGCTTGAAGCAGTAATCTGCGGGGAACTCGATGAACTCCTCATTGCATCCCGGTACCGGGGGAGTTGCGAGGAACTGAACATCGGGGCAGAGGTTGTACTTGCCTTCCTTGCAGAACTCGCAGGTTCCGTCGGTGATGCCGGGCTCCAGGCAGACGCGGTCGCCGACCTTGAGGCTCGTGACTCCTTCGCCGACCTCGACAACGGTACCCGCCGTCTCGTGGCCCAGCATGTAGTCCTGGCTCATGTCAACTTCATAAGCGCCGCACTTTCCGCTGTGATAATAGTGAACATCGGATCCGCAGATTCCGACATACTCCAGAGAAACCACAACGTTTCCCTTTCCTGCCGTCGGCTTCGGAATCTCCTTGATAATCATGTTGTCCAGTCCGTGCATGAAAGCACCCTTCATCATTTCCATCTTCATACCTCCTCTTGGATTCATGAAATTAGTTTAAAAGATAAAGTTCTGCTGTCCGGGCTGCCTGTCGGCCCGCTCCGGGCGGCATCTATGTCAACATCCGGCAGAGGCCGGACTGCTGCACACGTTTTTTCCTGTTCCGGTAGCACCGGAACCATTCCATTCTCCGCACCTGTCGTCACAAACAGCAGCAGAGCGCAATACCTTTGCTTACATATGTCAGCCGGATTCGGATCTTACTCCTCTTCTCCGTCCTCTTCCTGCGCCTGTTCATACCTCTCGTCCAGACGCATGTCCTTGTCCAGCGTGTTGTACACGATGCGCACCGTCATGAAGGACGGGAACCACACACCGAGGAAAACAAGAAAGACAATCGAATACGGATACAGAATCAGAAGAAGTCCCCAGTAAACGGCCCGGAATGCGATGGCTCCCAGCGTAACCGCCGGATGCATCATCGCCATCAGCCAGCTGTTCCGGATGATCTGCTTCAGGGAAAGATCCAGCATCAGCCGCTGAATCCAGAAATACGTGAAAATCGCCAGCGCCACCGCAACGGCAATCACAATCGACACCAGCATCATGTCCGGCAGGCGGTTTCCATCGTGAAGATTCGTCACAATGTTGACCACCATGGCCGTGATGAGCCCGATGACCATGCCGGGGACAAGGCTCCCCTTCCACTCGCGCTTCAGAACCAGCTTGTATCTCTCCCACCATCTCCCGGGATAGCCTCGGTAGGACATCAGCGCCGCATCATACATGGCAATGTAGGAAGGAGCCGCCAGCGCTCCGCCGAGAACACCCGCCAGAAGCAGAATCTGCGGACGGTTCCAGAGAGAACCGAGCATGAAGCCCGTCAGCGCCGGAATCAGGAACACCACACAGATCAGATTGGTCAGAAACAGGCGTGTGAAATTGTCCACGATTGCATGCCAGGAATACCCTCTGGAAGAGCGGTCTCCCTGCTCCGCGTCCAGCGTTCCGCCCAGATCGTTGTAATTCAGTCCGCCAAAGAGTGACATCTCTCCTTCTCCTTTCCAAAACAGGCTCTTTCCTGCATTGCCTGTCTTTGCTGGTCTGCACTGTCTCTGCGCGTCCGGCGCGCATCGTCAAAAAGCACTTCTTTTTTCAGTATCTTTAGTATGCGGCAAACCGCTTCCCATGACTATTCAATCCGTGCGTTTTTTTCTCCAACTTATGCGCAAAAATACGCCAAGGCGGGCAGCCCCTTTCGGAGCTGCCCGCCTTATTCTCATGTCCCGGCACCATGCATCCCTGCCGCCGGTTCATGTTTATACCTCGCTGAGGCAAAATCTGCGAAGGCAGTTTTGCCGAATGCGGCAGCC
>DAIMKA010000166.1:0-4682 GCA_036721955.1 Lachnospiraceae bacterium
TCTGCCTGCAGGGAAGGACTACATCTGGGGCGGAAGGAGACTGAAGGATGATTTCTCGAAGGACCTTCCGCTCTCGCCTCTTGCGGAGACCTGGGAGTGCTCCACGCACCCGGACGGCCCGTCGCGCCTCGCGGAGCATCCGGAGATGACCCTCCATGAGCTCCTGCGGGAGCATCCGGAGATGCTCGGCTCGCACCCTGCCAAGAGCATGCCGGAAGCCGTGAAAAACGGCGAGCTCCCGGTGCTGATCAAGTTTATCGACGCCGCCTCGGATCTGTCGGTCCAGGTGCACCCGGATGATGATTACGCCAGGGAGCATGAGAACGGACAGCTCGGCAAGAGCGAGATGTGGTACGTCGTGGATGCCGCTCCGGGAACCAGTCTTGTCTACGGCTTCTGCCACACAATGGATGCGGAGAAGGTCCGGGAGGCAATCCGAAAGGGCGAGCTGGAGAAGAGCCTTCAGCATGTACCGGTTCAGAAGGACGATGTTTTCTTCATCCCGGCGGGAACCGTCCATGCCATCGGTGCCGGGAGCCTCATGGTGGAGGTGCAGGAGAGTTCGAACCTGACATACCGCCTCTACGATTATCACCGCATCGGAAAGGACGGAAAGGAGCGGCCGCTTCATCTGGAGAAGGCGCTGCAGGTCGCGGACCTTACCGCGGCAGATTCGCCGAGACAGCCGATGCGCGTTCTGAATTACCGCCCGGGCTTTGCCTCGGAGTTTCTGTGCCGCTGCCGTTATTTCGAGGTGCGGCGTCTTATTCTGAACACACAGAGGATCCGTACCATGGCCTCTTTTCAGACGGATGATACATCTTTTCATGTTCTGATTTGCACAGATGGGTGCGGCGTGCTATCTTGTAATAGGCTGAGTATGCCGTTTTTCCGCGGAGACACTTTCTTCGTTCCTGCGGACAGCGGGAAGATCCGCATTCACGGGATCGCAACGCTTCTGGATGTGAACTGCTGAGCCGGTGGTCCGGCAGACGCATGGGAAGCGCGGCCAGACAACAGGAAAGAGAAGCACAAGACAAAGAAAAACATGAAAAAATTAAACGGAACAGTGATTGTCACGTACCGCTGCAACGCCAGATGTACGATGTGCAACCGCTATAAAGCCCCTTCCCTTCCGGAAGAGGAGATCTCTCTGGAGACCATCAGGAAGCTCCCGCCGATGTATTTTACGAATATCACCGGTGGGGAGCCTTTTATACGTTCTGACTTAAAGGACATCGTGCGCGAGCTCTCGAAGCTTTCCGACCGGATTGTCATTTCGACCAACGGCTTTTTCACGGACCGGATTCTGGACCTGTGCCGGGAATTCCCGAATGTGGGAATCCGCATTTCGATTGAGGGACTGGAGGAGACGAACAACGAGATCCGCGGTCTGCCGAACGGCTTTCAGAGAGGCTACCAGACGCTCTGCAAGCTGAAGAAGATGGGGCTTAAGGATGTCGGCTTCGGCATGACGGTGCAGGACCGCAATGCGGCGGATCTTGTTCCTCTGTATGATCTTTCGGATCAGCTCGGCATGGAGTTTGCGACCGCAAGCCTCCACAATTCCTTCTATTTCGTGGAAGCGAAGAATATCATTCATGACCGCCCGATGGTGGCGCAGCATTTTGAAGATCTTGTCAACCGGCTTCTGGATTCGAACGAACCCAAGAAGTGGTTCCGCGCGTATTTTAATCACGGACTGATCAACTACATTTACGGCCAGAAGCGTCTTCTGCCCTGTGACATGTCGTTTGACACGTTCTTCATTGACCCGTACGGGGATGTCATGCCCTGCAACGGCACGAAGGACAAGGAGGTCATGGGGAATCTCAATACGCAGAGCTGGGACGAGCTCTGGAATTCGGAGCAGGCAGACCGGGTGCGGGAAAAGGTCCGCCACTGCGACCGCCAGTGCTGGATGATCGGATCGGTCTCTCCGGCCATGCACAAGTACATCTGGAAACCGGCCCTCTGGGTGATTCATCACAAGTTCCTCCGGTTCTGGAAAAAGAAGAAGTACTCCATGTACGAGATTCCGGCGGTGCGGGACCTGCGCGACGGGAAGATCACGAAGGAAGAGCTGGACGCATGTTCCACCTGCGATTTTGCCCAGAGCTGCGTGAACAACGGGCTCAGCAGCGCTTCGGAGGAGCTGCTGAGGAACAAGAGCGGCGAGGATTTTGTCGCCGAGGATCTGCGGAGACAGAATCTGTAACCATTCCACCTGTGCCGCACAGGCGGTGAATCCGGCGCCGGAAGGCGGATTCACACGTCAGCGGCAGAGTGATCAATTTCCTATGTCACAGAATAAATCAGAACAACTGAATGAGAGTCCGCAGCAGGGCGGTCACGGGAGCGGGCAGCATACGGGCGGCCACACGCATCCCACCGTGCGGATCATCGTCACGACGCATAAGAAGTACCGCATGCCGCAGGATCCGATGTATCTGCCGGTTCATGTGGGCGCGGCCATCGAGAAAACCGGTGAGGGACAGGAGCCGGATCTCGGCTACATCAAGGACAACATCGGTGCCAACATCAGCTCGCGCAATCCGTATTTCTGCGAGCTGACGGGGCTGTACTGGGCGTGGAAGCATCTGCACACCGATTACATCGGACTCGTGCATTACCGCAGGCATTTCCGCGGGAACGGAAGGACGCACCGCTCGGGGATCCGCGGCGATATTTTTGACAAGGTTCTCACGTACCGCGAGCTGGAACCGATGCTGGGCCGGTACAAGGTGTTCGTCCCGGCGAAGCGCTATTACGTGATCGAGTCCCTGTACTCGCACTATGCGCACTCGCACTATATCGAGCATCTGGACAAGACGCGGGCGATTCTGGAGCAGAAGTATCCGGAGTACATTCCCGCCTTCGACGAAGTGATGGCGGAGCGTTCCGGCCACATGTTCAACATGATGATCATGGAACGGAGTCTTCTGAATGAGTACTGCACCTGGCTGTTTGACATCCTGTTCACGCTGGAGAGCCAGGTGGACATCCGGAACTATTCGTATTTTCAGGGACGCTACTGCGGAAGAGTCGGCGAGCTGATTCTCAACGTCTGGCTGCGCTATCAGGTGCAGTCAGGGCGGCTGAAGGAATCGGACATCAAGGTTCTTCCGTACCTGTATGTGGAGCGCGTCAACTGGTGGAAAAAGGGCAGGCAGTTCCTGCGCGCGAAGTTCCTGCATGAGAAGTACGAGGTGCAGTGATGGGCGGATTATCGACGGTAGACGCGTTCAAGAAGATCCGTTCGGACGAGGCCCTGACGCTGACGGATGCGCAGCTGAAAAGCCTGCAGAAGACCCTGAACGGGATGCTCGCAGATCTTGCACAGTGCTGTGAGCGGCACGGGCTTTCCTTTGTCCTCGGCGGCGGATCGTGCCTCGGGGCGGTCCGGCATCACGGCTTCATTCCGTGGGACGACGATGTGGATGTCAACATGCCGCGGGAGGATCTGGAGCAGTTCGTCGTGTTCTTTGCGAAGGAGTACGGGGACCGCTACTGGGTGCACACGCCAAAGGCGACCGAAGGGTATGGCCTGACGCTGTCCAGGATTCTTTTAAAGGGCACCTCGGTCAAAACCAGAGAGGATTTTCACAACAGGGAGTGCGGCGCGTTTCTGGATATTTTCCCGATCGAGAGCACCTATGACAACGCGTTTCTCCGGAAGCTCCACGGGCTGGACTGCATGGCGGCGGGCTTTGTGCAGTCGTGCGCGAAGTTCAAAAGAGACCGGAAGGAGCTCCTTTCCCTTGTGGATTCCATTGAGGATCCGGCGGAGAAAAAGCACTACCGCAGGGTGTTCCGGATCAAGATTGCGCTGGGATTTCTCACGGGGTGGCGCTCACTGGATGGCTGGACCAGGCGGTGCGACCGCGTGTACGGGCGGTGCCGGAATCCGAAATCCCGGTATGTGACGATGCCGTCCGGGCGCGGGCATTTTTTCCGGGAGCTGTATCTGCGGGAGCAGATTCTCCCCGGGGTGCCGATGGCCTATGAGGACCGGCAGTACCCGGTTCCTGCGGCGTATGACGCCTATCTGACGAGGCTGTACGGCAACTACAGGGAGATTCCGGGCGAGGACCAGAGAGAAAAGCACATCTTCTTTGCACCGTTTGAGTTAAAGCAGTGATACCGGAAACGGCAGTTATTGTAAAATCCTTTTCTGTAGGGGCGGCCCGGGACTGCTTCAGACAGGGAGGGAGAGAAACGGAGCATCGGCGGAACGGTCGGGACACAATGTGATTTTTCGCGAGTGCCGGCAGCAGGCCGCACAGGGTTGGACAATATGAGCATGAGAGAAATGAATGTCGCGCTGATTTTCGCGGGCGGCACGGGCAAACGAATGAACACGCGGGGCGTTCCCAAGCAGTTTCTGGAGCTCTACGGGAAACCCATCATCATCTATACGATTGAGAAGTTCGAGAACAACGAGGACATCGACGGGATCGTGATTTCCTGCCTTCGGGAGTACATCCCGAAGATGTGGAAGCTGTGCAACAAGTTCCACATCACGAAGGTGCAGGCGATCGTTCCGGGCGGAGAGACCGGGCAGGAGTCCATCTATCACGGCCTGTGCAAGATCGACGAGCTGTTCCCCGGCAATTCCGTCGTTCTGGTGCATGACGGTGTGCGGCCCCTCGTGGATCCCGAGACGATCACGAAGGCCATCC
>DAIMKA010000167.1:0-4653 GCA_036721955.1 Lachnospiraceae bacterium
GCAAAATCCGCGAAGGCGGTTTTGACGAATGCGGCAGCCGGTGCGTCACCACCGATGCTGCTGTTTGAAAGCGTCAGATCAATGTCACGTTCAAACCTCCACCTTCAGCTCAAACGGACTCATCGGAAGCCCGGCGCCGTTATAGATCATCGCGCCGTGCATCACGTTGTGATACGCATACCGGATAACGACAGGCGGCTCCTTTCTGCACGTGCAGCAGATCAGAAGCGCCGCGTCTTCCCCGGCGACTTCCTTCGCATCCTCCCGTTCCAGAAGGACCTCTCCCTGATACACGGTGCCGTCCGCCCAGATGAGCTCCATGTCACGAACCATGCTCCCCTTCTCCGGGGAATCCGCATACAGGCCTTCCGCATGTGAGAGAACCACCCTCACACAGACGCCGCGTCCCGGTTCGCATTTCTTCGTTTCTCCCGGCTTCCCGGACAGGGGCTGCCCTGCTCCCCAGCCAAAACGCCCGGGCAGTTCCACTGCCTTCACGCCGCGCTTCTCCGGATCCGGGACGATCTGTGCCCGCAGGGGAACCGGCCCTGTATACTCCACTTCCTGTCCGTAGAGATCATGTGCCGCCAGAAGCGCAAGCCGCCGCCCGATCTCCATTTTCCCGTGCGGATGAAGATCGTTGTCCTCTCCGAGATCCATGGTGACCGCCATCCCGGCGTGCGGAATTTCCGAAAGAGCCTTTCTTTGTTTCTCGCGAAGGTCCGGCCACTGCACGTCCTGCTCAAGATCCACGTCATAATTCGGGAGCTGCACATAATAAAAGGGAAGCTCCTCTTTTCCCCAGAGTTTCCGGTAGCCTTCGATGTACCGCTTCATAAGGTCCAGATAGTCATACGGCTGGTGGGTATTGGCCTCGCCCTGATACCAGACGATGCCCTCCACCGGCACATGGAAGCACGGAGCCGCCGTTCCGTTGAACAGGCCGGTCGCCTTCCAGTTGACAAAATCCGTCGGCGGGACCTTGCCGCAGGATGCCCCGATCCGGTAAAACCAGCTTCCCTTCAGATCAATGGCGCCCTGATCATTATAGAGAAAATATCCCTTTCCCGGCGTAAAGCGTCCCTCGCCGTTCTCCACGACAAGGCGGATCGTGATGGTATTGCTCCCGGCGCGGAGGATCCCCTCCGGCACCCGGTACTTGCGCGGCGGATACTGATAGCCCGTCTCGCCGACCTTCACGCCGTTTATGTAAACCTCGTCCGAATCCACCATGGTGCCGAGCCACAGGCCCGCACTTTTCCCCGCCATCTCGGACGGGACCGTGAACTCCCGCGTCAGCCAGACGCAGCCGATAAACCCGGCAAGCCCGGTGTCTCGGAAATAGCAGGGAATCGCAAGACTCGTCCCTGCGCTCCGGATCGCGCCTGCGTCCCTCTCCCAGGCATTCTTCCTTCCTTCGTCCTGCGCGGAAAGCGCGGCCTTCCAGGCGGCCGGCTCCGTCTCATTGCGTCGGATCACCTCCGCGAGGAAATCATCGTCCGCGTAGCGGTCCGCTTCCTCAAGGAGCGGGCGATAATCCTCCCTGCCTTCCAGCATTTCCCTGGAGAGCCAGGAGGTAATCCGGGAACCGCCGAGGGACGCCTGAATGAAGCCCACCGGAATTCCCGTCATCTCCCGCAGCGCTCTTGCAAAGAAATAGCCGGTCGCCGAAAAACGAAGAATCGTGTTCAGCTCCGCTTTCTTCCACTCTCCGGTAAGCGGCTCTTCGATCGGACCATGGTAGTCCGCGTTCTCCGTGATCCGGAAGGTGCGGAGTCCGTCATCCGTGCAGTTCCGGACCACCTCAGGATAGGAATCATAGCAGCGCTCCATGTCCACATCAATGTTGGACTGGCCGGACACATACCAGACGGCACCGATCAGAAGATCCCGGACGACCAGTGTCTCCTCTTCTCCTTCCACATGAAGCTCGTAAGGACCTCCCGCGGGAAGAGGATCCAGCTTCAGGCAGAATTTCCCGTCCGCGGAAACCACGGTCTCCTTCGGAGCGGATGTTCTTTCTTCCTGCTGCCCGTTTCTTGTGATTGCAGCAGAGCTCTTTCCGTTGCCGGCAGCAGCGCCTTCTCCGGTGCCGTCTGCAAAGTCCCTCCCGGTGCCGCAGACCCCGTTTTCACTCCTTGTCAGAACGGCCCGGATGCGGCATCCCGGCGTTCCCCATCCCCAGACCGGGATCGGTTCCTCCTTCTGGAGAACCGCCCCGTCCGACAGAAATCTTGATAATCGAAGCATTTCTTTTTCCTCAGATCTTCCCGCCTTCGTAGTGGAACCAGTCAAAATCCGCATGGTTGTCACTCTCCGCATGGCAGGAGCTTGCATACATGCCGACATAAGCGCCGGTGAAGCCCTCGTTGACATTGGAGCTTAAGAGCTCTGCCGGAAGATGTTCCTGCACCGTCACGCGGATGCCCTTGCGGGGTCCTTCCGTAGTTTCGTACCAGAAATCATACGTCTCATTGCGGCAGGTTGTGCCGAGAATGATGCTGCCCTTTGCATTTACCTCTTCGGCATTCAGCACCACCTCCCGGAGCACCGTATGGACGCCGTCCTCGGTTCTGGCAAGGCGGATGACCTCTTCCCCGTTCTCATTCTGACCGGCCGTCAGAAGATAACTGTAGCGGTCGTCCTGAAGAAGAACAAGCCCCGCTTCCTCCGCTTCGCTCTTCGGGCAGAACTCCATCTGCGCCGATGCCTCAAAGGTGTGATGCTGCTGGCGGCGCACCATGCAGGCGGGCTGCTCCGTGTGCCAGCGGTCCGAAGGGTCCTTCTTCCAGAGCGTCGCAGGAAGGAGTAAGAGGCGCAGGAACCCTTTGCGCTCCGTCAGGGAATAGAACGCGCTCTTCGGCGCCTGAATGGTGTTCCAGCGAAGATCCGGCTTCTCCTCTTCAAAGGAATCCAGAACATCCTGCTCCATGGGATCCACTCCCGAGGGGACGAATTCCGGAAGGTCCGGCTTTCTCTCCGTGCTGTGCACGATGCCGTCCTCCGTGTCCAGAAGCGGCCATCCGTCCTTTTCCCAGTGGAAGGGAACCAGGAAGGTCTCGCGGCCCGTGTTGAACTGGAAGTCCCCGTACGGGCGGACGGCAAGGAGCACCATCCACCACTCGCCGTTCTGCGTCTGTACGATGTCTGCGTGGCCGGTCACGGAAATCTCTCTTGCCAGAGGAAGGTGCCTGTGGGTCACGATCGGATTCCTCGGGCAGATTTCATAGTCGCCGTCCACCTTTTGGGATCTTGCCATCATCACGCAGTGGTTGGAGAAGGTCCCGCCCTCCGCGACGATCAGATAATACCAGTCCCCGATTCGGTACAGGTGCGGTGCCTCGATCCACTTGCTGGTCGTGCGCGCGCCGTCCCAGATGACCTTGCGCTCACCGATGAACTGGAAGGTCTCCGGATCGAGCTCACACAGGTAGATGCCATGGTGGCCTTCATACTGCGGATGCTCCTGAATAAAGTTGCCCGCGTACCACATCCGGCCGTCCTCATCGAAGAAGATGGTCGGATCGATGCCGTCCGCTCCTTTTACAAAAACAGGATCACTCCACGGACCCGCGGGATCCTTCGCCGTCAGGATATAATTGTCGCGGTTCACCTCGCGTCCCTCGGACACAAAAGTGTTGATCAGATAGAAGGTTCCCTCGTGGTACCGGATCGTCGGTGCCCACAGTCCGAGGCTTGCCTCGCAGTTCTTATAGTCCAGCTGCTCCGGGCGGTGAATGCCGTGGCCGATCTGCTCCCAGTGAATCAGATCCCTGCTGTGAAAAATCGGAATTCCCGGGTAGTAGTTGAACGATGAGGTTGCCATGTAATAATCGTCTCCGACCCTGCAGATGGACGGATCCGGATAAAAACCCGAAAGTATCGGATTGTGAAATGTTTCATTTTTTTGCATCATTTTCCTTTCTGCTGCCGCGCTTTCGGCAGTTCTTTCTGCTCTTGTGGTTTCAAGGAGTAGGAATCTCTCCGTGCGCCGCCCTCGCGGGTCCCAGATACGACTCCGGCATCGGCTTCTCTGCCGGGTACACGCAGACTCTCTCGGGAATCACGCCGGCCTCTCTTGCAAGAAGCGCCAGGGTATAGGTTCCCTTTTCCAGATGAAACAGGGCCTTTGCCTTCCGCTCCTGATCCAGAACCGCCCTGCACCAGTCCGCATTGGACGGCGAACCGACCGTCCGCTCCGCGCGAACGAGCGTGATTTCTTCCCGGCGGATCCTGGGTTTCTGCCGAAGTTCTTTCCTCTTTCCGGGTCCCTGATACGGCTCCGGAGAAGTCTCCTCCCTGCATATCCGAAGGCCGAGCGTCAGCGGCTTTACGAACTCCAGCGGATTGGCCGGTGCGGCGAACACCTCTGCCGCATAGTCTCCCTCTTCTCCGATCCGGAAGGAACAGGCAATGGCAGGAGCGTCCGGATCTTCTTTGGAAAATTTCTCTGTATCCGGAAAAACCTTCCAGCCGGAACCGTATTTTCCATAGGAGGGAAGGTACTCCCAGGAAGCGTTCTTCTGTCCTTTTACCTCTCCTTCCTCTGACTCCGCGCAGGGCTCCGGACCGCCGTTTGCATCGTTTCCACGCAAGACTCTGGCAAAATCCCCGGCTTCCAGCACGATCACGCCGTTTCTTCCCTGTCCTGGC